>CAVJWR010000024.1:11330-35849 GCA_963653155.1 Limosilactobacillus gorillae | reverse complement strand
CGTGTACGCAGAAACGAGCGAAAAGCATATGAAAAGATTGGTGTTTGCCATTGTGGTATCGCTGGCCGCCTTCGCGGCCCTTTCAGACGACATGCGCCCCATCGGCGTCTTTGATTCGGGGATAGGCGGGCTTACCGTCTTGGAGAGGCTTTTGTCCCATCCTGGATTATCGAAGGAACGCTTCACCTATTTGGGCGACCAGGCAAACATGCCGTACGGGAACTATGCATCCGCAGGGAAAAGCGCGTATCTGCGCGAATTGACGATAAAGGACGCACTATTCCTGATCAGCGACGGCTACTTTGCCGATGGCACGGAAGATGCGCCAACTGGCGGCAAAGATCCGGCCAAGATCGTCGTGATCGCCTGTAACACGGCGACGGCGTATGGCCGCGACGCGATAGACTCCACATTCAAGTGCATCGGTGCGCGACAAAAGGTAATCGGCGTGATTAACGCCGGCGTCCGATCCACCCTGCGCAAACTGAATGCCAAGAAGGCAACAGAACCCATTGCCATTGGCGTGATGGCAACCCCAGGCACAATCGAATCCGAAGCATACCCGCGCATGGTGGCGAACGAATGCGCCGCACTCGGAGTTAAAGTCGATGTGCGGGTATTCTCGCAGGGATGCCCCGGACTGGCGGATGCCATTGAGCTTGGCACGGCAGATGCGGAAACGATAGCCCGTGACAACCTTCTCGCGCTCGTCGGGCAGTACAGGGCATCCGGCACAGAGGCTTCACTAAAGGCCGTGATCCTTGGATGCACACACTATCCTTTCCTTATGTCGACGCTGGAAAGGACGCGCAAAGAACTCGGCATGGACTTTACCTTCATTGACCCTGCGGTAGAGACGGCAGAGGAATGCTATCAGACGCTGAAGGCCGATGGGCACCTTGCCGCAAATGGCCTCACATCCACGACGAACGTAGAGGCGTTCGTGAGCGTACCGTCAAAGGCATTGCCAGCAACATGCGTCTCGGCGGACGGCACACTCGCCAAAGGCTACAAGTATGGCCGGGATTCTGGACGCAACGAGGTGACGACAAAGTTTGTGCCGTTCGGAAATGGAATGGTGGACCGGAAGTCCCTATCCAACCTTGTCAAACTGCTCCCGCTCACCCATGCACGTTTTTCCGAAAAAGGATATCTGCAACAGAACGCCTATCGCCCAAGATGAAGCATGGTTACGCCCATGGGCTTTAGGCTGAACGATACAGATGAACCATTTACCTTTGCATCTGCGGCATCCAGTTCGCAGCGGACTGTTGAGAATGGCGTGTCAAGCGCAATGCGCCCTTCAACCGGCTCGCGCGTCGTGTTGCATATCAGCAAATATGTCTTGCCGCCCATGCGCCAGATACGGCAAGAAACCGCCTTTGGACACGACAGCACTTTCGCAGACGGCTCGATGGACAAAATGACGGGAATAAACCGCTTTACCTCTTCGCCCACGCGACAGTACGCACCGTAGAAGTTGGCATAGTCATCCCCCTTCAGCCTCCAATAGATGTAGTGATACGCCCAGTAGACAATGCCGTTGGCACCACCAGCGATAGACTGCCATGTCATCGAACGGGCCTCATCGGCCGTGGGCAGTCGGCAACGGTTCGGATATGCCTGTGGCGACACGAACCATCCCCAATCGAACGCCTGTGGAACCTGCCACATCGCCCTAAGGCCAAACGTCCCCTCACGCACCGTCCGCGCATGATCCGTCGGCAGACTGATAGGCCCATCGCCTATCGGGTACGGATCCGTGCCGAGTACGTCACTCACAGGCATGTATTCGCGGATCTGGTAGAACTGGTAGAGCACTGCGTACGTAGGGTGATCCGGATCTATCTCCCGCATCATCCTCTGCCGCGCCAGCATCCTCGGCATGAACTTGAGCGGCATTTCGTCCAAGGCATACCAGGCGATGATCGCCGGATGATCCTTTACAGACAATACGGTTCTGCGACACGCTTCCGATGCCTCATCCTCCGCCTTGAATCGTGGTGTCCTGCCGACATTCGCCCAATACTCGTGCAGTCCGTAGATCACCTTGAGATTCTTCGACGCCATGTAGTCGAGGTCGGCCCATTTGCCGCCCACATACGGCAACGCACAGTTCCAAGGCCCTTTCGCATAGGCATCAACCTGATTCGTGTTGACGTGAGACAGGTACATTCCAAGCGGAAAGAACGGCTTCCCGTCCACAATCAGGCGATTGTGCCGATCAATCCACGACTTCCTGCGGGGCAATTCCTCGACTCGCGCAAATGGCAACGTTGCCATGCCCAACTTTTTCCCTGATACCGCTTCGGCAAGCGTGAAGCGCACAACAGAATCGCCAGACTTCAGACGCTTAACGGGAACCTTCACCGACGCGGTCTGTGCCGTGAACGCATCCGGCTTAACCGAAAACGGACCATCCACGCCCTCGAACGCGAATTCGGCTTTCAGATCGGCCAATGGAGTCGCATCTTCATCGATTTTCAGGACGGCCCGAAACTCTACCGTCTCGCCGGAGGTCGCCACGTCGCGGTAGACTGACGAAGTCAGGAATGTCACAGGCTCCACCTCAACCGGCTCTACCGAGACGTCATCGAACCAGGCTTCGCCAGTGCAGCTTCGTCCGACATACAGCGAGACGCTGAACGTCTTCGCATTCGCCGGCATCGGCGGCGTCTCGCCCTCAAGTTTCGTCCAGTCGCAATCCGAGAGAGTGCGTATGTTCTGCGACACTTCGGCGATCCACTTACCGTCCGCGTCGTTCCAGCCAATGCAGATGCCGCATGTCGTAGGCTTGTTGCGTTCCGTGAACGTCGCGCTCGACGCCATGCCGCGCTGCTTCGCCCAGCACGAATAGCGGTACTTCATGCCAGTCTTAAGCTTTAGGGACTGCGAGACGAGCTGATAGGCCTTGGCGTCAGAGTTTTTCCAACGAAGTCCGGCAGTGCCATTCTGTCCGCCTCGCGAGTCGAACGCGAAAAGTCCACGTGGAGACCATCCCGCCTTCCCTTCGTCGAATGATCCGTTAACGACAAGTTCCGCCGCCCCGGCTGCGAGCGACAATGCCGCCGCGATCGCACACATCACATTCCTTTTCTGCATATTTCCTTGCCCCTCCATTTCAATGTCATCATTTATGTCAAACAAGTGCCGACAGGATCCTGTTGCGATGGCGCACCCCAACGCGATGGTCGCAGTTGCGCGACGTAAGGACAACGGCCGCGAACGCACGGTCTGGATCGGCAATGACCGTCTGCCCCGTATAGCCTGAATGGCGAACGGCACGGGCCGAATAGCCAGTCAACGACGGATCTGGCGTCATGTCGAAGCCAAACGACCGTATGCGCCATGCGCCGCCAACCAAGGACGGCGCAGAGAATGACGGCGTCAACAGCAGGTCGTAATATGCCTTTTCAAACCGTTGCCGCCGGGCAAGGTCTGAGACGAACGCCAAAAGATCGTCCGCCGTCGCATAGACGCCAGCGTTTCCGATCGGACGTGCGACAAAACGCGCACGTTCGTCGTTGATGACTCCTGGGGCATTCACCGTGTTGACGAACGTCGGGGACTGTTCGACCACACGCACAGGATTGGCAATCGGCCCCCAACGTGTGTCTCGCATTCCCAACGGCTCGAAGACAAGTTCCCGACAAGCCTCATCCAAGTGCTTCCCGCTTACTGCTTCCACCACAAAACCAAGCAGTATGTAATTGTGGCACCGGTAATCGAAATACCGTCGGCAAGGCCGTTCTGGACGGCTTTGCATGAAACGCGCAAAGAATGCCTCCGCTGCCTCTACTGTCCTTACATCATCATAGTTGTCGAGATTATCGAAGCCTGATGCGTGAGTCGCCAAATCCGCCACAGTCACTTCGCACGATTTCCCAAGGCAATGTTCCGGCAGGTACTCGGTAAACGGCGCATTCGGATCCAACCGACCTGCCGCAGCCAATCTTGCAGCCGCCGCCGCGACAAGCGGCTTGGTGACGGATGCAACGTCAAAAAGAGAATCAACGGTAATCGGAATCCGTTCCCTTGAAAAGCGCCTCCACCCGCAAGCCGCCGACTCGCAACCATCCGCCGCAAGTACGCCCGCAGTCACCAATCCGCCATCCAAATCGGAACGCAAAAGCCCAAACGCCGCCGCGAAACGCAATGCCTCGTCGTCCGCACACCAACGGCAACCAGGAGCCAACAGGCCAATGGCAGTCCCTGCCAAGGCCCGTAGAACGTCCGCACGCGTCAAATTCCCATACAAATGATTAGAGTTCATGTCTACCGTAGAATGACCATGCTTCCAGAGCGTGCAAGACGCAATGTCGTTCCGATGCGCGATACGTGCCAACCGTCGGGAACGCCATGGACAGCGAGTGGAGTGTTTGCATCCTTGGAATGCAACTCAAGCAGCTTGAATCGGCGTTTCGACGAATCTGTGGCAAAGGCTTCGCTCAACCGCTCTCCGTTGAGAAGCGTGACGGAGGATGGCAATGTAATGTTCCCGTTGCCCACAAGCGTGTTCACCTCGCCTGAGAGGATGTCGTTCGCATCGACCACAAGTTTCCCTTCCGGAATCGTGTACCGTGGCCGCTCACCCGTCACGGTTCCGCCCATGAACCTGAATGGTGCAGTGAGATCCGCAAGCGTATATTCGCCGACGTATAGTTTGGCGTTTCCCTTAAGCGCGATTGATGAACTTGCGGCGAATGCATCCTTGTTGGTGATCGCGAAGATGGCGCTCGCGTGAACCGAATCCAGCACAGTAGGCCCAGTGTACGTGTTTGCCACGTCAAACACAATCGAGCCTGTGTTCGTATGGCGGAATGTCATGCCGCCGTCTGGCGCGTTCTCAACGAGTGAGCCGACGAGGTCGATGACGGCATTCGTGACAGGTCCCTGAAGTACGTACGCCGTAGCCATCGTGTAGTCGCACCCCGGACTTGTCACGGTGAACCCGGAAACCGTCTTCGTATCAGAATCATAGTTCGCCATCGCGGATGCGCCAATTCCGTCGCCTTCAATGACTACCGCCGGCGCACCAATGAACGTCCTTTCCGTATCTGTCCATGGAATGGACGCTATGCCGCGCCCAGTCGCGCCATGGATAGGCTGACCGAACTTGCGATCCTTTTGCGATGACGACAGCTCTATTGCGCCTCCTTGGGCGTAGACCGTCACTCGCGTCATGGACTGATCCACTTCATTGTAGACATCGGGAGAAATCCCAAATAGGCAGGTCGCCCCCCATCCGATGTATTCATAGGTGCCACCGACGAAGTTCACGTAGCTCTTGCCGTTCCGTCCGGCTGACGCCCCGTAAAACGTCTTTGCCCGCAGCGAACCGCCGTCCTTCAGGTTGACGATGCCAGTTGAGTCATAGGACTGCCCTACGCCAATCGGGCCGCCGACATGGAACGTCGTTCCCATGCCATCTATCGTCAATGTGCCGTACGTCTGCTTGTCAACCGAACCATCAGAGCCGATGCCAGCCACAAACGACTGGTGGGACGAACATGCGTATGCTCCATCCTTCAGCCACCACTGCCCGACAACCCGACCCGCAGTCCTGCCCTTGTGGCATCCGACATGGATTTGCGTAGGTGTATCCTCGACTCCACCCGTGATGGGATGTCCGGCCATGAAACGCCCACCCTTCTGCACGGCCACTCCAGAACCGAACCCATCATATCCAAAGATGGCGTACGTCGGCGAGTAGAGTTCCGTTGCATCCATTTCGAGCGCACCATGCCCGCCATATCCAAGCATGAGACAATTCTGGGCTGTCGATGTATTGCGTGGACCATATGTGGCAAAATTGGAATTGCGCAGGAGCGCCGCGCCGCATCCCGCCTCACCGATGCCGACATGCAACCGATTCGTAACGTACGAATCGGCTACCGTCAGTAGTCCTGACGAGAACGAGCCGACCTCAAAGCCCTCATAGGTCGCCATGTCCTCCGTTTCCGTAGTGCGCGTGACAATGGCGTTCGTGACCGTGACTTGCCCTAAGGCCGCCTGGCCAATCGGTGCGCTCGCTCCGATCCACAGCGCATTCGTGCCCATGTCAATGGCCACGCCATCGATGCGTATCTCACCTCCCGCACCGTCAGGAAAACCCGTCGCCAGCATCTCGCCGACATTGCCGCCGCAACCGAATGACAGGACACCATCCCATGCGGCAAAGCGCATGCGCCTATCTGTCGGCAAAGCCGTCATCCGAACCGTACCCAGAGCGCCAATGCCGATGGCCGCTTCGGCGTTTGCGATTTCACCGGATGCCAATGCAAAATCGATGGAATCGTTCGGCAAACCTGACGGATCCATCGTGACGGACGAGACCAAGCGACCGTCCCCAACCGAATCATTCGCGTAGATGACGGCATTGACAAGCGCAAGATACTGTTCTCGCGTAAAATTCTTCATACTGGCGACGAGCGTACCGCCCCGTACCGTGTAAGATGATTTCGACGGCATCGCCTCTGGCCGTTCAAGCACGAGCGTCGGGCCGACACTTGAGCCCGCAAGGGAAATCGTTCCGGTAAAGCCGGAATTGTCGCCGCAGAACCTCAGCTTCCCCGCGAACGCAGAATCCAGCGTCAGCGCACCATTTCCGATGATATCCCCAGCGAAAGTGACATCGCTGTTGCCGTCTTTCAGAAAAACGATTGACGGGCCGTCGCGATTGAGTTCGATCTGGGCATCTATTTTCATGTCATGCGCATTGTCGAGCGCGAGGACGCCTGTCGTGCCGAGGACAATCCGGACGTTTCGGTCAAAAACGACGTTCTCGCCGACTTGCAGCGTATGCGCACTTTGCGTACCGTCGCTATCCACATAGATGCGCCCGCCCTGCCCCGGAACCGAGTTTGTGACAAGCGCATTCGAGAGAAAGAACGTCCATGCCCGTCCGCTGTTGCCTGACAGGTAGAGGTCGTGTCCGCAAAGGTCAAGGCGGCCGGGATTGTCCGCAGACGACCCGCCAAGCCCCAAATTGCCGCCCACATGCCCTGACAGCCAGGCATCATCATCCAACACGACATTGGCAACCGCCTGTGTCAACGTACCGGCATTCCATTGTTCTATGCTGATTGCCCCAACGGGATTGTACACGGCAGACTGTACGCTCGTATAGTTGCCGGAGATGTGAATCTCTTTGAATCCAAGCGAAAAGCAAGGAAACGCATTCACATTTCTGTAGCCAGTCACATCCAGTGTCGCACCATTACAGACTACAACCTTCCCTGGAGGTGGATTCGCATATGACGTCTCTTCCGCCAAAGCCGTGTCACGGCCAAACGCCTGTGTCGTGTATATGCCGACTGCACGTCCATGCTTTACGACGATATCGCCGGTGAAGTTCGCGAGCGAGGTGCAAAATACGAGTTCATTCGCCGTAAGGCTATCGATTTCAAGTGTGCCGCCACCACGCAGGGAATTTGCCTTGAATGCCGGATTCCATACCGTAGCATTCGTGACGCAGAGAACCGATTCGGCATCCACTAGATTGACGATTACATTGGTGCAGATGGAACGGTCGGCATCGCCGACCCATGCGCGTCCGGCCGGGATTTCAACAGTGTCGCCAATGTACGGAACCAGACCGCCAACCCAACGCGTCCCGTCCGACCAGCCACCGGATCCATTCATGTCATAGGTGACTGTCGCCGCCAGAAGCGCAGACGGAACGGCAAGGCCGATAAGACACGTAACGAGATTTTTTTTTCTTCTCAAGTCCATGATTTGGCACCCTTTCTTTGCGATCAATTTCCCAGCTCAAGCATCGTCACGCCCAACGCAGGCAGGTTCAGCGACAGCACATCGCCCGCAAGCGCCGGATGGGCGTCATCCAACGAACCGGACATCTTTGCGAAACGCCGGGGAAGCGTCAACGTCGCAGTCTGCGGTTCGCGCGTCTCATTGGCGACCAGAAGATACGTCATGCCGTCCTTCGTATAGGCACGTCCAGAAACGCCCGCAGGATATCCCGTCGCATTCGGCGCCGGATCCGCCAGCAAAACTGGGATGCGCGGCGAAAGTTCCTCGCCTATCTCGCAGAGACCTTTCCAAGATGCGGCAAACTCTTCCGGCTTCATGCGGGCGCGCATTGTGCCGAGGGCATAATAGATGATGCCGTTTGCGCCGTTCGCTATAGCCTGCCATGTCATCGAGCGGATTTCCGCCTTGGTCGGCATGCGGTACACATCGCCATCGCCAGTTGGATTGAACCACTTCCAGGCGAAGGACTGCGGAACCATCCAGACTGGACGTCCGAAAAAGCCATTCACCGTGTCACGCGCATATTCCGCGACCAGTCCTATCGGCTTGGAGTTGATGGGGTACGGATCGGTGCCGATCACATCGCACGTCCCCGCGTAGGAACGTATCTGGTCGTGCTGGAACAAGACGGACCACGCCGGATGGTCTGGATCGAGGCTGCGCACGTAGCGGTACTGGCGCTCCAGTCGCGGCAGGTGATCGACGGACGACTCATCGTTAAGGTACCAGCCAATGACAGCCGGATGGTTCTTCACCATATTCAGCCGACTAAGGAATCCCCGGTCGGCATCGCCCTGCGTCTCGATCTTGCAGGGGGCATAGCGTGCAGCCGGCATGAAGTCCTTGAGCGTAGCTATGATCTTGAGGCCTCGTGCGGCAATGAGGTCGAACTTCTCCACGGACAGATATGGATACGGCAGGATCGTGTTGAACGGCCCCTGCCTGTATACGTCAAGGAGCGCATCGTCCACGTTGTAGACATAGAAGCCGAACGGAAAGAACAAACGGCCTTCAACCATCAGCCTGTTCGCGTCGTCGATGCGGCACTTCCAATCGGGAACCTTGTCCGTACGGGTAAAGAGAATCGTCTCTTCCGCCAACAGCTTGCGCCCCTTCTTCTCGTGCAACTCGAAAGACACAGCCGAAACTCCATTCGGGAAATCGGCGACCGGAATCGCGACCGATGCCTCGGATGCCGAGAAAGATGCCGCAGGGATGCGCTTCGTGCCGTAGGCGCCGTCTGAACAGGCGAACTCGGCAGAAAGCGTCTCCAGCGGATTCGCCGCAACATCTACGCCAAGCGCGGCGAAGAAGCGCACGTCGCCAGACCATGCCGTGTCGCGGTAGGCAGAGGAATAGAGTCCGGCGACCAGCTTCGATTCAACCGGCTCGACGAATATCTCGTCGAACCACGCCTCTCCCGTCGCGTTGTGCCACACGAACGGCGAGACCTTCAGAGTCGCCGTGTTAGGCGGCAATCGCGGCGTCGTTGCCTTAAGCAACGTCCAGTCGGCAGTGCCGTGAAGCCTCTTCGAGTAGTATTCGCCGAGATACTTGCCGTTCGCATCCAACGCCGTTACGATGATGACGACACAGGACTTTACGCCATCCTTCGCTACGCCCTTGATGTCTCGGCACTTCGCCCAGCCGCCGAAGCGGTAGACGAAGCCGGGCTTGACCTTCACATTCTGCGCAACCCATGTTCCCGAAAGGCCCGGCTCATCGTTCTTCCAATGCAACCCTCGGTTGCCGTTGAGTCCAGCGGAATCCCCGATATCATAATGCGCGGCAATTCTCCACCCCTCGGCCTTGCCATCCACGCCTTCCTCAAAACCCGAATTTACCACAAGCTGTTCGGCGAGCGCGGAAAAAACTCCCGCAAACGCAACTGCACAAAGAATAGCACGGCAACACTCCATGGAACATTCCTTTCCTTAATTGCCCAAATGGTATCATGTCCCATATTTCAAGTCAACAACAAAATCCGGGATATATGCAATAATCTACCCCCCCCCTAAAATTATTCAAGTTATGCCACACGAACGAAATGTACATCTACCCTCTGCGGGAGGAACGCAATTCATTGCGTCCGCATCAACCTTGCACGGCCTCCGGTCGCAACAAGTTGCGACCCTCCCGTCACTTCACGACGCTTGTGACAACGCCTTCGCCGAGCCGCGTAGTTAACTCGTCGCCGGAACAGAGATCCTGCGCACGGCGCACTATGCGGCCATTGCCGTCAAGCGTAAGCGAGTATCCTCGCTTCAGCGGGTTTTCCGGATCAAGTAGCGCAAGCTTTGCGCGAACCGAGGAAAGGCGAAGCTCCGCCTTAGCCGTCGCATCGCGCATCAGCGGCACGAGTCTCTGGTCTGACTGCATAAGCCGCCGCTCCGTCTGCATCACGGCACCTCGCATGAGTGGCGAAAGCATCTGCGACGCATGGGACAGGCGGGACTCTGCCCTGATCAGCGATTCCCTGAGTGTTGGCATCAATCGCCCCGAAAGGTTGCCGAGCCGGTTTCCGGCCCGTTCAGTGCAATCCCTAAGCGCAGACGCAAGCCTGACAGACAAGTGATCGACTCTCTGCGTGAGCGCGTCGCAGGCATATTGCGGAGTGCGCACGAGCCTCGCAGACAAGTCGCGGATCTGCCGCACAAGCTTATCCTTGACCGGCACCACAAGCTCCGCAGCAATCGAAGGGGTTCCGGCCCTTACATCGGCGGCAAAATCGCAGAGCGTGAAATCCGTCTCGTGTCCTACGGCGCTGACCACCGGAATCCTTGAAGCGGCAACAGCCCTCACCACACACTCTTCGTTAAACGCCCACAAATCCTCGATCGAACCGCCGCCGCGTCCAACGATCAGCACATCTGGCTTCCATGATGCGGATGGTTCGTTGAAGAAACCGATTCCCGCCACAATCTCCTCTTTTGCGCCAGGCCCCTGCACCTTCACCGGATAAAGGCGAATCTCAACGTTCGGGAACCTTCTGGTGAGAACCGTGCACATATCGTGGATTACAGCGCCCGATGGTGACGTCACAATGGCGATGCGGTGTGGAAGGAATGGCAGCTTTCGCTTGCGTTCGGCGGCAAACAGCCCCTCCTTGCCGAGCCTGTCCTTCAGTTCGTTGAACTGCGCCATGAGATCGCCCTCTCCGGCAACCTTGGCGGCAAGCGCAACCATCTGGTAGCACCCGCGTGGGGCATAGACATCAAGCCTTCCGTAGAGGCATACCTTTACACCATCCCTAAGTCTCGCTGCCGCCTTGCACCGCTCAAGCGAACTTGCGAACATCACGCAGGAAAGCTGCGCATTGGCGTCCTTTACCGTGAAGTACGCATGACCGCTCGCATACAGCTTCCAGCCAGATATCTCCCCCTCGACATATATCTTGTCATAGGGCCTGAGCAGGCCCTTTATGACATCCGTAAGCTCACTTACGCCATATACTTTGGGAGATGGATTAGGTGACATATAGTTGGTAGTGGGTAGATGGTAGATGGTAGTGGGAATTTGCGATTTACGATTGCATTTAGCCATTTAGTCATTTATTGATTTAACTACCAACTATCAACTACCCACTACCAACTGAACCCTACATCTCAATGCCGCCGCCGAG
This sequence comes from Limosilactobacillus gorillae, assembly GCA_963653155.1. Taxonomy (GTDB): domain Bacteria; phylum Verrucomicrobiota; class Kiritimatiellia; order RFP12; family UBA1067; genus UBA1731. The sequence continues at coordinate 24,454 of CAVJWR010000024.1, read as the reverse complement.
GGCCTTGTACAGGCTGATGAGATCCTGCGATATCTGTCCGCGCGAGATGACCAGCGCCTCTTCAAGCGTAAGCAACGACCGCTGTGCATCAAGCACATTGTTGAAGTCGGAAAGCCCGTTCTTGTAGAGATCCTGCGATATGTTCTCCGCATCCTTCGCGGCCTTCACGGCCCCCTTCAGGGACTCGTAGCGGTGGTACTGCTGTGTGTACGCCGAGTACGCCGTGCGAACCTCGCCAAATGCGCTCTGAACCGTATACTCGTACTTGTATGCGGCCTCGTCCATAGCGGCCTCCTCCGCCTTCAGGTTGGCATACAGGTTGCCGCCCTGGAAAATCGGCCACGATATTGAAGGCCCAATGGAGCCATAGAGGGAATCGCGCCTGAGGAACTTCTTTATGTGTATCGATTCGAGCCCAAGGGAACCATTCAGGTAGAATTTCGGATATAGAAGCGAAGTCGAAACGCCAACGTGGGCGACCTGTGCCGCAAGGGCAAACTCCGCAGAGCGGACATCCGGGCGGGAGCGAATCACATTCAGCGGTATCTCCGGCAGCTTCAACGGCTCAACGAGCCAATCGCGGTCGGGACGATCCCTCAGCTGCGAATGCAACGCACCCGGCATTGTTCCGGCCAGTATCGCGAGTGCATCCATCAGGGATTCCTCTGTGGAAAGCAAAGTCGGAATCGTCGCACGCGTCTGCTCCACGTTGTACTTGGCCTGGTTCACGGCAAGCTCATCGCCAATGCCGGAATCGAGACGGCTCTTGAGGATGTCGTACGTCTCCGTCTGGAGCTTCAAGTTCACCCTCGCCACCTTAAGCCTCTCCTGTATGGTGCGCAACTCAACATACTGGCTGCCGATCTCGGATGAGAGCGACACCCACGCATCCGCAAGGTCGCACGTCGCCTTGTCCATCAGGGCCTGCGACTCCTCTATCTCGCGGCTCACTCCGCCAAAGATGTCGATTTCCCATGTCGCGTCAAATCCGGCGCGGAACACGTCGCGATGCGTCTTCCCTGACGGGCTGTTCTTTCCTGTCTGGGAACGCGTTGCGCCGCCCACGCCTGTGATTTTCGGCATCACATCCGACCACGAACCGGCAAGACGCCAACGGGCCTGCTCAAGCCTCTGCTGGGCCATCAGGAACGAACGGTTGTTGGATACGGCATTCTCAACGAGATCCGACAGCAGCTTGTCGTTGAACTGGCGCCACCAGCCGTGTATGTTCTCAGCCTTGAGGATCGCACGGGGATCATCCGCCTCCGATGCCGGACGAAACTCCCCAGTCTCCGTCAAGTTCGTCGTCATTGGCCATCCGGCTCCGGGGGCCTTCAGCGCAGCCTCCTCGACCTCGAACTCGGGACTCTTGAAGTCCGGCCCGACCTTCGACCACGAAGGCCTCGTTTCAGCGCATCCGGCGACGAAAATCGCCAGGATGACAGGCAAACTCTTGTACATGTCCATTTTATTCTCCATTATCTGTTAGATATTCCTGTGCACACCATCAAGCCAATCCCCTGCTCTTCAGCATCCGCCTATGCGCGGCACGTGCCGAGATGTACGCGAAGAAGCGCTTCACGTTCTCGCGCCACGTCTGGAACAGCGCATAGAGTCCAGGCACCAGCAGGATGCCGAACACGACAGACGCCAGCATGCCGAAGAACTCCGTCACGCCGATTGCGTTTCTGGAAGCCGCGCCCGCGCCAGTCGCGATCACCATCGGCAACGTGCCGAGAAGCGTAGTGAGGGCCGTCATGAGAAGTGCCCTGAGACGTTCGCCGGCGGCGATGCCAGCGGCATCCACGATCGAGTACCCCTCCTTCTCGCGCTTGTCCTTCGCGAACTCCACGATCAAGATCGCGTTCTTGGAGGCAAGGCCAACGAGAAGCACCAGACCGAGCTGCGCGTAGATCGAGAGCGAAAGCCCGAACATCTTGAGACCGAGCAAGGCTCCGAACACGGCGACGAAGATCGAGAGCATCACCGGCATCGGAATCGTCCACGATTCGTACTGGGCGACGAGGAACAGGTATCCGAAGAGAAGCGCGAGCATGATAAGCGGGCCCGTCGTACCGGCGTTGCGCTGCTCCTGGAACGTAATGCCGCCCCACTCGTACGAGAATCCCTGCGGCAACGTCTCCTTGAGAATAGACTGAACTTCCTCAAGCGCTTCGCCCGAAGCGACGCCAGACATCGGCATGATCGTGATGTTTGCCGCCGGGAACATATTGAAGCGCTGCATTACGCGGGGCCCAAGCTCGCGTGTGACCGTGCCCAACGCGCCGAGCGGAACCATGTTGCCGGTATCGCTGCGCACATACAGGCGGCCTATGGCCTCTGGCGTGTCGCGGCCCTTCCAGTCGGCACGTACCGTGACGCGGTTCACCTGCGTACCGAGGTTTACGTCGTTCACGTACCGAGAACCCAGATAGTTCTGCATCGTCTGGTATGCCGTGGCCACCGGCACATGGTACATCTCCGCCTTCGTGCGATCCATGTTGAACCGCAGATGTGGGGTCTTGGACGTATAGCCGGAGAACGCCGCCATGATCTTCGGGCTGGCGTTGAGCTTCCTCAGCACCTCGCCCTGCACCTTGTCGAGCATCGCGGGATCTGCGGACGCCGTGGACTGGAGACGCAGGTCAATGCCGGAATTCATGCCGAGGCCAGGAATCGCCGGCGGCACAAACACTCGCCACGAAGGCTCCGGAATCACGGCAAGCGCCTTCTGGATGCGCGGCACCATTCCATACACCGCATGCTTGTCCTTGCCCGGACGGAGACTCCAGTCCGCAAGGTCGACAATCAGCATGGACTGCGATTCGCCGCGCCCTGCCGTCATCGACATACCCTCAATGGACAGCACGGACTCCACCTCTGGGAATGTTTCCTTCAACAGGTTGCCTGCCCTGAGGGCCACATCACGGGTACGGTCAAGCGTGGTGCCTTCTGGCATTTCCAGCGACACGAACACCACAGATTGGTCTTCGTCCGGAAGGAAGGACGTCTTCGTGTTGAAGAACATCTGCAGCGTAAGCAGGATTGTGAGGATAAGCAGCATCATGGACAGGAAGATGCGCCGAGCCAGAAACTTCGCGATCTTGACAAATATTCCCTTGAACGACTCGACCATCGAGTTGAACCACGCGAATGGCCCGTGTTTGAACGGAACAGCCGTTCCGAGCAGCAACGAGCAGAGTGCCGGAGCGAGCGTAAGGGCACAAACCGTAGAGAAGCACACGGCGGCGGAAAGCGTCACCGAGAACTGCTGGTAGATGCGTCCCGTGATGCCGCTCATGAAGCCTACCGGCACGAAGATGCCGAGCAGCACGAGCGTCGTCGCGATGACCGCGCTCGTCACGTCGCTCATTGCCTGAATCGTCGCTTCCTTGGAGTTAAGTCCGCGAGTCTCGATAAGGAACTGCACACGCTCCACCACGACGATGCAGTCATCCACCACTACGCCGATCGCAAGCACGAGTCCGAACAATGTGAGGATGTTGATGGAGTATCCGAGAAACGCCATCACTATGAACGTGGCCGACAGCGACACCGGAATCGTGAGGCACGGCACAAGAGTGGCCTTCCAATCCTGAAGGAACAGGTAGCACACCAGCACCACAAGGGCAAACGTGATTAGCAACGTCTCCACGATTTCCTTGATGCACATGCGCACGTATTCGGTGGCGTCGTACGGAATCGTCCATTCAAGACCTTCTGGGAAGGTCTTCTCAAGGCGCTTCATTACGTCAATCACCTCGTTCATCGTCTCGATCGCATTCGCGCCCGGCTTCTGCTGGAGGCCAATGCTCACCGCGACCTCGCCGTCAAGCTGTCCGTCAAACGCATAGGACTGCTCGCCGATCTCCACACGAGCCACATCCTTCAGCTGCACCATGCCGCCGTTGTCGTCACGCCTGATTACGATCTCACCGAACTCTTCCGGAGTCATCAGACGGCCCTTGGCGAGAACGGTGAACGCAAACGCGCCGTGCTTCTCGACCGGGGCGGAACCGATGACACCGAGTGATGCCTGCACGTTCTGCTTCGATATCGCCTGAATGACCTCTTCCGTATTCATCTTCTGCGCGGCCATGCGATCGGAATCCATCCAGATGCGTACGGAAAGCTTCGGACCATAGACCGTAGCCTCGCCCACGCCGGGGATTCGGAGAAGCACCTGCTGCACATTGTTGTAGATGTAGTCGGAGATCGCCATTCGCGATATCTTGCTCTTGGCGCCGATCTTGTTGCGCAACGTAATGAAGCCGAGCATATCGGAACTCTCCGCACGCACACGTCCGCCAAGTTCCTTCGCCTCGGTCGGAAGCTTTGCCTCCGCGAGCGACAGGCGGTTCTGCACCTTCACCATGTCCATGTCGCGGTCGGACTCGACCTCGAACGATATGGTGAGCGTATAGGTGCCGTCATCGGCCGACTCGGAATTCATGTAGATCATGTCGTCCACACCGTTGATTTCGTCCTCAAGCGGCGTGGCGATGGTGTTCATCACCTCACGGGAATTCGATCCGGGATAGCTGTACGTCACCTTGATCTCAGGCGGCGTCACATTGGGGTACTGCGATATCGGCAGGTTGAAGATGCTCATCCACCCTGCGATGACGAGCACGATGGATATGACCATCGCAAATCGCGGACGTTCCACGAAGACACGCGAGAACGTCTTGATCTTGTCGATGGACTCTCTTATGGTGAGTTTCACTTAGAGTTCTCCTTCTGAAGTTCTTCGAACGACTTGTGGTTCGGGTTGTTCTCAAGGTTCGATGTGGGAGCCACGAATGCCACAACAGCCCCTTCCCTGAGTTTTGCCACGCCAGAGGTTATCACCATCTCGCCGTCATTGAGGCCATGGATGATCGGCACCCACCCCTCGAACATCTCAAGCGTCTTCACCGTGCGGGCGTGCACCTGGCGATTCTCGTCCACGACCCACACCGCCACGTTGCCGCCTTCTACGTCAAAGATCGCAGTCTGCGGGACGCTCGGATACTTCGGAGGCTCATGGGAATCCGTAAGCAGGTTCACGTAGGTGTTCGGCACAAGGAAGCGATCCGGGTTGGGGAACGTCATGCGCATCACGATCGTGGCAGTGGACTCGCTCATCGTGTTGTCGTCAAACGCGAACTTGCCCTCGGCATCGTAAAGCTTGCCGTCCGGCAGGACGATGCGGGCGCGCTTGTCCTCGTTGCGCCCTTCCTTGATGGATTCGCGCCACGCGAGGTACTGGCGGTCGGTGAGCGGGAAGCTCACGCGCATCGGATCTATCTGGACGATGCGGGCGAGTGCGCCCTTCGAGGGAGCCACGTAGTCGCCGATATGCGCGGAGGTCTTGCCGATCTGCCCGTCTATCGGAGCGACGACCTTTGCCTTCTTAAGGTCGTACTCGGCAACGACGAGGTTTGCCTTCGCCTGGAGGACCGCTGCGGCGGCGCTTTCCGCGCCCGCCTCCGCATTGTCGCGCTCAAGCTGGGTTATGCCACGCGAATCCGCCGTCTGCATACGCTTGTAGTACTTTGAGGCGCGGCGGGCCTCGGCTTCGGCGGCCTCAAGGTCTGCCTTGCGCTGGTTCACAACCGCCTGATAGCGCTCGTCATCAAGGACGTAGAGCGTCTGCCCCGCCTTGACCACATCGCCTTCCTTGAAGAGTATCTCCTTTATGTATCCGTCAACCTGCGGAAGCAGATCAACCTCCTGCAGAGGCTCCGCGTGGGCAACGAACTTCTCCGGAAGGTTGTAGGCCCGGAGCTGCGCATTCGTCACGGAAACCGTCTCTGCGGCCGGTGCCGCCATATGCGGTCCCGCATTGCCTTTCGCGAACATGGCCCCATACAGATCCTTGCAGATCCAGCCTGCCGCCAGACACACGGCACCGAGCACCGTCTGCCCGATCACCGCGCCGATTACGTGTCCACCCTTGGTTTCTTCCTTATTGCTTTCCATTTTGCTTTTCCTCTTGAAATCTGTCTCACAGGAATCTTCGACTGAGATTCCTGACAAGAAACTTTCCTAAATCTTCATTGAATTCCACACCGCCTCATACGATTTGCGCAGAGTATCCTCAAGATCGCACGACAGGAAATTGTCGATCCTGCCCTGCACAAGGCCATCCCATATCGCGATGCATACGGTGGCCACCTGTAGCGCATCGACATCGCTACGCACCTGCCCGGCCTTCACGCCGTTCTCCACCGCACAGCGGAATGCCTGCATCGGCCCGAACCTCTCGTTCGTGAGCAGGTTTTCCCGCACCTTGGACATGGAGGCGTCACGCCATTTCATCTGGCACTTCATAAGCATGAAGAACGACGACAGCTTGCTGCTGGATACGACCATCTTGGCGATCTTCACCATAATCCCTGCCACAAGCCCAAACGTCAATTCCCCGATAGCTACGCCATGTTCAGTCCTGATGGTCGTGAACTGCCGCTCGAAGCTCTTGAACATATCGTCAAGTATCGCCAAAAACAGTGCCTCTTTTGACTCGAAATGCCAATATATGGCACCTTTCGTCAACTTCAGGCGGGCTGCGATGTCGTTGAACGTGGTACGGTCGTACCCTTTCTTCGCAAAAAGGGAAAGCGCACTCGCCATTATCATAGTGCGCGTCTTTGCCGCCTCTTCTTTCGTTCGTCTTGCCATGGTGTGCAGAGAAAAAAAAACGGCGCGAATTATAATACCTACCGGTAGGTATGTCAATAGGGTTCCGAAAGGAATTTTCGTAAGCTAAAAGGACGGGCAATCCTAAATGGATCGCCCGTCCCGCGCATGGCCTTGGAGTGGTATATGTTAACCCTGTTGGCTATGCCATATGTAATCAGAACGCATCTGCCGCCGCATTCACGCGCTGGCCGCGCTTCTCGGCAGCCGTCTTGCGGGCCTCTTCGCGAAGCTCATCCTTTTCCTGAACAGCCTGCGAGGTGACGGCATCGTCCCACGCGACAACCACGGTTTCGTAGCTCTGCGTAGCGTCGCTGAGACACGCCCGGACATGGCGGTACGGGCCTATCTCGAACTGGTAGCACGGCTTCCACCAGCTGCAGAGACGCGCCCACGTGCCATAACGCCTTTCAAGGGCCTCCACAAGGTAATGCCTCCGCCAGTTTGCCCCTGCATCGACCGCCTCCTTCGCGCAGGCATATATCTTCGCCACCTTGTGCGTCTTCGGGGTTACGTACACATAATACTCGTCGAACCCGTCAAGCGGCTTCTTCGGCTTGAAGGTTGCCCGCAGGAAATCGGCGTCGTTCGCATCTTCCTCGAACTTGTCGGCCTTGAATACTTCGCCGAACTTGAGGCCGAGGAAAGAATCTGCGTTACCCAACTTCTGGTTTTCGCCCGTCCCGGACTTCATTTCCGCAAGCGGCGTCACGCCGCTCTGCCCTGCCGGATAGCTTTGCGCGTATTCGCTCGTGCTGGTTTCGAGGACATTCCCCTCCATGTCCATGTTTGTACGGGTCTCGCGGCGACGTTCGGTGATCATGTTCCCGTTGGTCGTCACCGTCGATTCGGTGAACAGGCGGGATATGCTCCCGTTGGCATTTGTCGTCACCGTCGATTCTGCGGTCTTGGAAGTCATATCTTTTGCTTTCGGCTTGTCCGCAACCGCGCTGGCGCAGAACACAGCCGTCGCAAGGGCAACCCCTGCGGCCGCAATAGTCAACTTGCTTTTGGCATTCATGATATTTTGTTCCTTTCTGTATTATTTCCCTTAACGCCGCAAAATATATCACGACCTTGTTAACGGAATATTAAGAAAGGGAATTTTGGCGCCAAACCGGCAACATCACTGAAACAGCATGTAAAGGGCCGTTCCGGACGCGATAGACAGGAGCGGATTGCGCCGCCACAGGTGAAGCGCGACGGTGAGGATGGATGCCGCGAGCTCGGCCATCCCATGGAACTCGCCGCACAGACACCCTTTTCGGACATATCCGGCAAAGCAGTACACCACGAGAAGCGCGATGATTGCGGGCGCAAGCACCTTGCCAAGATAGGATATCACCGCCGGCGGATGGCGTCCCGACCCAAAGAGAATGAACGGCAATGCCCGCAGCAGGTAGGAGCATCCGCCTCCTACCAGAAGAAGAAGCCACAGGTAGCCGCCATCACCGTTCATGCAGCCGCCCCTTCCGCCGATGCGTCCATTCGCCGCCGAAATGCAAGCAGCATGGCGACCGACAGCCCAAGCGCCGGCAAAAGCAGCTTGTCGGACGCAAAAACGAATTTCATGATGAGTGCGGCAACCACAGCCGAGATTGCGCCTATTGCGGCGGGCAAGCGGTTCTGGCAATCCCGGCACAGATCCGTCAGGATGACCAGAAAAAGCGCCGTCATCGCGAAATCTATACCCTTGGCCGCAAATGGAAGCGCGGCACCGACCGCAGCGCCGGCGACCACACCCACTATCCAATAGGCATGGTCGAAAAGCCCAAGCAGAAAGCAGTGCAATGCGCCTGATTTTCCGTTCGGGTACGGACACTGCACCTGTAGCGCATATGTCTCGTCGGTAATCACCCCTATGAGATAGAGCCGTGGCAGAAGCGGAACCGTCTTGAATCGGTCAAGGAGCGATATCCCATAAAGCGAATACCGCACGTTCATGCAAAACACCACGGCTATGACATCTACAAGCGCAGTGCCGGAACGAACCCAATCGACGAGAAGGAACTGGAGCGGACCGGACACGAAAACTCCGCTCGTGGCCCCGGCCCAGAATATCGGATGGGCCAATCCGCCATGAAGCGCCAACAGCACACCGGCGGCAAAGCCCATCGTCGAATAGCCAGTAAGCACCGGCAATGACGCGAGAAAAGCCTTGCCAACCACCCCTTTCAGGTCATTCTTCAATGCCCATCCTCCAGGATGCGACGGCCTCCCGGCAAGGCAGAGACCACGGAACGCAGGATCGGCTCCGGCGTAGATGCGCCGGAGGTCACACCGAGCACATCTACCCCTGCGAGATCCAAGGCGGACGCATCTTCGCCCGAAGACACAAGCCAGGCCTTGGCCCCTGCCTTCACGGCCACATCGGCAAGCCTTCTGGTATTTGAGCTTTTTGCGCTTCCGACTACAAGCACCCCGGCAGTAGCCGTTCCACGGTAGCGTTCTGCGAAATCGACTACCGCCCGTTGCCTATCCCGTGTCGCAGTGCAAACGCCCCTGTAGTCTCCCGAATCAAGGGTGGTCTGCACAACGGTATCGAAATCCTCACCCTCCCTCACGTCCGAAGGAAGGCACGCCCCCGGCTCTCCAAGATAGCCTTGCACCTCCGCATGATTCGGTTCGCCAATGACCACAGTCTTTACTCCATTGGCGAAATTCTCCCGTATCTTCCTGTGCACGGCGGCGACAAACGGGCAGGTCGTGTCCACCAGACGAATCCGACGCCTTTTCGCCGCCTCCAGTACGGCGGGAGATGCGCCATGGGCGCTGATCACGGCGACTGCACACTCCGGCACATCGCCAATCGTATCGACGAAACGCATGCCCTTTGCGGAAAGCTCCCGCACTACGGACTCGTTGTGCACTATCTCATGCAGACAGTACACCGGAGGCGGATTCGCGTCAAGCGTCTGGTGCGCAATCCGGATGGCTCTGTCTACGCCGCCGCAAAAGCCGTGCGGACTGATTACCTCTATGCGCACGACCGCACCTCCGAAAGCACGGTGCGGATCCGTCTCGCTACGGCATCCGAAGGATCGATTATCTCCGCACGTCCGGCTGCGACCTTTTCCATCAGCCCCTTCAGGTGGGGGAAATGCGTACATCCAAGCACAATGCGGTCTGCGCCAGACTCGATAAGCGGCTCTATCCTAAATCGCACGGCCGCTTCCGCCTCTGGACTGCCCGTGTCGCCACGCTCGACAAGCAGAACCAGCTCGTCGGCGACAGTTTCAATGATCTTCACTGTGCCGGAGACCCGTGCAGACGTCTTGCGGTAAAGCCTTCCGTTGAACGTGCCACGTGTAGCGAGCACCCCGACCACGCCGGTCTTCGATCCAAGCGCGGCAGGCTTTATGGCCGGCTCCATTCCGACGAACGGCACATCCGGCCAATCCTTGCGCAAAACGTCGATCGCCGCCGCCGTTGCCGTGTTGCACGCCACAACCACAACCTCGCAGCCTTGCTCGATCAGGTTCGCCGATATTGCCCGCGAACGCTCCACTATCTCGGTCGGCGGCCTGTTGCCATACGGACAGTATGCCGTATCCGCAACGTAAACGGTGCGTTCATCCGGACAAAGCCGCCTGAACGCATCAAGGATGCACTTGCCCCCGATTCCGCTATCGAAGAACCCGACCAACGGCGAAACCTCTCTAGCGAAGATCAGTCGCCGAATTTCGTGGCAAGGTCCTTCGCTTCTGGATGGTGCCACGAGTCGAGCCTGATCTTGCGCCCGTCATTCATCGTGGCGACCAGTATGCCCTTCTTCTGCCAATGGTGACGATCCACGCTTGCGATATCCCGGAAGTACGCGGCCTTGCCGCCGGTGAGCGACCCGAACATCTTCTCGTCATCCCACTCAAGGGTCTGCCCCCTGACCTTAAGGAGGTTGCACGCGATGGCCAACGCGGCTATGAACGAGATAGAGGCGAACTGGTACTGGCGCTTGATGGCTTCGGCCCTTTCGTGCTCTGGATTCTCAAGGCTCTTGTGGTATTTCTCGCAGAACTCCACCGCATTCATCTTCGGATACACCACGGAGCCATCGTACACGAACCAGCATCCGAGGCCAGCCATCAGCAGCGCCACCCCAAGGTGCCGCACGAGATATTCCCTGTTCAGCGTAAACCTTTTCATGACCTGCCAAGCACCTTGCGATAGCGGGCTATGAGGGCGTTGGTCGAAGAGTCGTGCCCAAGTGACGGCTTGTCGGCGGTGAGATCCTTCAGCACGTTCTTTGCGAGCACCTTCCCGAGCTGAACGCCCCACTGGTCGAAGGAATAGATGTTCCAGATCACGCCCTGCACGAACACCTTGTGCTCGTAGAGCGCAATGAGCGCACCAAGCGTTTCGGGCTTCAGTTCGTCGGCAAGGAGCGTGTTCGTGGGCTTGTTGCCCGCGAACGTCTTGAACGGCACGAGAGATTCCGGATCCCCCTCGGCACGGCACTGCTCTGCCGTCTTTCCGAAAGCCAGGGCCTCGGTCTGGGCGAAGAGGTTCGCCATGAGCTTGTCGTGGTGGTCGCCAATGGCGTTGTGCGTCTTGCAGAATCCGATGAAGTCGCACGGTATGAGGTGCGTACCCTGATGGATCAGCTGGTAGAAGCTGTGCTGACCGTTCGTCCCCGGCTCACCCCATTCGATGGGACCGGTCGTGTAGGTGACGGGCTTGCCGTCGCGAGTCACCGACTTGCCGTTGGACTCCATGTCCATCTGCTGGAGGTATGCGGGGAAACGGCTCAGATACTGGTCGTACGGCAGCACACAGTAGCTCTCCGCACCATACCCGTTGGCGTAGAGGATGCCGAGAAGCGCAAGGATCACAGGCATGTTGCGGTCAAGCTTCGCCGTGCGGAAATGCTGATCCATCTTCCAGTATCCCTTGAGGAACCTGGCGTAGTTGCGCGGCCCGATGAAGAGCATGAGGGAGAGGCCTATCGCGCTCGGCAATGAATAGCGGCCACCAACCCAATCCCAGAAGCCGAACATGTTTGCGGTGTCGATGCCGAACTTCGAGACTTCCTCGGCATTCGTGGACACTGCGACAAAGTGCTTCGCCACCACGGCGTTTGGCGTAGAAGACTTGATCTGCCCAAGGAGCCATTCCCTCGCGGAGAGCGCATTCGTCATCGTCTCTTGCGTGGTGAACGTCTTCGATGCGACTATGAACAGCGTCTGATCTGCCTTCACCTCACGCAATGTCTCCGCAAGGTGCGTGGCATCGACGTTCGAGACGAAATGGCAGCGTATGGAACGTTTGCCGAACGGGGCAAGGGCTATGTTCGCCATTACGGGACCGAGGTCGCTACCGCCAATACCGATGTTCACCACATACTTGATGCGCTTGCCGGTGAATCCACGATGCTCGCCCGAACGTACCCTTTCGGCAAACTCGCCCATCTTCGCAAGAGTCTCGCGCACATCAGGCATCACATCCTTGCCGTCCACAAGCACCTTTGCGGTTGGGTCGCAGTTCCTCAGCGCGGTATGCAGCACCGCCCTGTTTTCGGTGCGGTTGATCTTCTCGCCCGTGAACATGCGCTCGATCTCGCTCTTGAGATCGGCCGCCTCCGCCATCTTCACCAGGGCCTTCATCGTGGCCGAGTCGATCCTGTTCTTCGAATAGTCGAGAGTCCATCCGGCGGCGGAAAGGGTGTATTTGCCGGCGCGGTTCGGATCTTCCGAGAAAAGTTCCTTTATGGTTTTAGCCTTCGAGGCGCACACCGCCTCGGACAACAGTTCCTGATTCATGCAATCTCCCTTTTCGTAAAAATGCTCTTTCTTACAGCCGCAAAGCGCAGCAGTGCCCACAGTCCCAAATGCCGCGCCAATGAAACTCCTTCTGTTCATGTCCATTCTGCTTTCCCCGCAATGCCAAGGTTTTGCAAAAACGAAGGAATCTCCACCTTACAAGAGGCGAAGATTCCAACTCGCGACAAGCGAAACCGCCTGTGCCTGCGGCTTACGCCTCTGGCTTCGTCTTCTTCAGGCCGAGCCCGCGGCTGCCTTCCTTCCATTCGCCGCGCTTCTGCAACAGGTTCACGCGCTCAAAACGCTTCAGGACGTTGCGCTTGGACGTGATCTTACCGGAACCTCTAAGACTGGGATGCTGACTCATTTTTCTTCTCCTTCTAAAAAAGTTCGCGCATTATACCAAATGGCGACAGCCAAATCAAGCGGGATTTTGCGAACCGCTTGGCGAAACCATTTTCGCCTTACCACGGAAATGCCCGAGGAAACGAAGGTGCGAGAGCGCCGGAGGGAGCGTGGCGATCTGGCAAAGGATGTCTGAGACCGGCAATGCAAGCCACACGCCAAGCATCGGCGAAAACCATCCCGTGAGCGATGCAAAGAGCGGCATCAGCCATATGCATGGCAGAAGGCACACCCCCTGGCGCAGCATTGAAAGGAAGATCGCCGTGCGAGGGTGCCCTATCG
>CAVJWR010000024.1:6843-11320 GCA_963653155.1 Limosilactobacillus gorillae | reverse complement strand
TATGGAAATCGTCCATATCATGCAATTCGCCACCATGAGATCATGCGTTGCCGTATTGAGCAATGCGGTGTTGTCGCCGTCAACGAATGGCCATGCGAGCATTCTTGGGAATGGTGGAACCACCTGTACAATAGTGGCAAGGACGCAAAGCAAGGTCGTGATCCAGAATCCAAGCAAAAGCGCCTGCCTTACGCGCATGAAGTTCCTCGCGCCCCAGTTGTAGCCGATTATCGGCTGCATCCCCTGCTGTGTGCCGAATATGGGCATCATCGTAAGGATCATTACGCTCTGGAAAACGCCGAGCGACGCCATCTGCATCGTCGCCGATGCCTCATCCACCGCCCAAAGGGCAAATGCGGCGGCGAGAGACAGGTTGATGAGTGAACCCATCAGCTGCTGAAGGAACGGAGCCATGCCCACACCGATCGGCTTGGCGATCAACCCCTTGTGAAAGCCAATCCTGCCGAACCTGAACTTCACCGTGCTGCGTCCACCCAGATAGTAGTGCGCGGCGCACAGAAAGCTCAGGAACATCGCGATGTTGGTGGCCCATGCCGCGCCCTCTATGCCCAAAGCAGGGAACCTGATGCCGAGCGACGGCAGGTCAAGCCCGAAGATGAACAGCGGATCAAGCAGTATGTTCGCGAAGAAGCCCACAACCATGCAGACCATTGACCGCACGGCATTCCCCTCTGCCCGCATCATCGCCGAAAAGCCGAACGCAAGGTGGCTGAACACTATCGGGAAAACCACGATCCGGAGATATCCCTTCGCGGAAGCGAATGCCTCCTGCGTAACCTTGCCGCCTCCACACCACTCAAGCACCCTGTCGGCGAACAGGAAGACGAGCGGAGAGAGTACGACGAAGAACAGCAGCTTGAAGGCGACGAGCTGCCCAAGCAGCTTTTCGCAGGCCTGCCGATTGCCCTCCCCCAGCCTAAGCGAAAGAACTGCGGAATGTCCGGCACCCACGAATACGCCAAACGCCCCGAACAGCATCATCACAGGGAACGTAAGGGTAAGGCCGGCCATCGCCGCCTCGCCGCATCCCCTGCCGATGTAGAAGCGATCCACAACGGCATAGAGCGCGTTGAGGCTCATCGACACGAGGGCGGGCCATGAATACCTGAAAAGCAACGGCCCAAGCGGGGCCGTTGCCAGTTCACCAGTCCTTTTGCTGTCTGTAGACACTTATGCGATCTTGCCGAGGGCGATGATCGTAAACACCATCGTGAAGATCGCGACAGTCTCGACGATGCCCAATGCGCCGAAGTAGTTCGTGAGGCCCTGTCCGGTCTCGGCCTGCGCATCACAGGCCGCTGCGGCGGCACGCCCCTGAAATAGGGCCGATATGCCGATCGCAAGGCCGGAAAAGATGCCGAGCAGGACAAGCGGAACGCCAGCGCCCGCCACGTCCGTCTTGCCGAGCATGATGAACATGAGGATCATTCCGTAAAGGGTCTGGGTGATCGGCGCACCGACAAGTCCGAGAAGTATGAACGGAGCCGGCTTGTTTGCCGCATAGCACTTCTTCCACGCACCTACCGCCGACGTGGCGGCGAACCCGGTGCCGAACGCAGACCCAGCGGCGCTGAGTCCCAAACACGCTATCGCGCCAGAAACTACCATTGCATCCATATTTGATTCCTTTCAGTTGATGATTTACAAAACAGAAGACCTGAAATCCGCGTCCTTACACGCCCTCCTTGCGGAATGGCCTGAAGGCGTACCCGGCCCACGATATCCCCTTGTGGTTGGAGAACTCAAGCGTATTCAGGCGCACCGCATGGACAAGGATCGAAAGCCCCGCCATCGCGAAGTTCAGCCCGTGCCCGATGAGCAGGATCGCCAGCATCGGCACAACCTTAAGCCAAAGCGGGAGATTCAGCCCGATGGCCATTTCGTTGAAGTTCTGGGCGACCTTCACGGAAGCCAGGCCAACGGCAAAGAGACGCACGTAGCTTATGATGTCGCCAAGGGCACTCATGATGTTCAGCGGCAGCATGCCCAACTCCACGCCCCGGCTCTTCAGCTCGCTTCCCTTCAGGGTAAAGCCAAACACCAGCACAAGCGATACGCCAAACATCCAGTACGCCCAATGCGGGATGCCGCCAAATATCCCGACTATGGAATTGGTGACAAGGTACATGAACAGCACTATCCCGGCCCAGCCAAACTGGCTAAGGCAAGTCCTGTCGTTCAGCATGCACAGCCCAGTCCATATTCTGGCAAGCATCAGGTGGCTCACGCCTATCGTGAAGCAGAGCAGCATCATGTTGTTGTAGGAAGGATAGGATCGGCCAGCCACTTCACCGTAGGCCACTCCGCCGCAAACGGCAACCCTTCCCCGAACCAAGTGTTGCTGAGCGCCCCCCATGCGATCGTCGCCACGGAAAACACCGTCATGAGGGCAAGCCAGCTCTTCACGATTCTGGAAGGCTTGTGCCCGCCCGTGAACGCCTTGCGCCAGCCATAGAGCGAAATGGCGAGGATTATCGCCCCATATCCGCCATCACCCACAAGCATCGCGAAGAAAAGCGAGAAGTAGCACATGAACGGCACGGACACGTCCGTTTCATTGTATGCGGGCGCGATGCCAAGGCCGTCAAACAGAGCCTTGACCGGAGAGAACAGCCTTGGTGGACGTATCAGCGTTGGAGGGTTCTCGTCTTGGGCAGGATCCCTCACGGCAATACCCCATCCGTTGTCCCGCGCCGCAGCGCGAACCTTATCGACGCTGTCGCCTGCCACCCATCCACGCACCAGAGCCAACTGCGGAGCATCAGCGGAATGCGCATCGCCGTCGCAGAGCCGGTTAGATTCCATCTCGTCCTTGGCGACCGCAAAGGCTACGGCATCACGCAGTTCGGGGAACCTTCTGGAAATCCCGTCCAGATCTGTCGATGCGATTCGGGCGTACAGCGAAGCCATCTCGCGCTCCGTGTCCGACAGCTTCCCCTGCATTTCGCAAAGGCCATGTTCGGGGAGCGGAACGGCGCGGACGCCTTGCCTTGGCTCCGCATCGCCCTCGCCATACTGGAAGTCAAACGTACCGTCATCCCAAAGCCGCAACTTTACGCCTGCAATCTCCAACCTTTTGGCCATGGACGGATCGAAATCGCCAAACGGCATGTACCGACGGATTGAGCCTCGAAGCGAATCGGCCTCCCCCTTGAGGCTTTCGTACCTGTCATTGAGAGAGAGGACATCATCGACGCTTTCCGGCGCGTCCGCCGCACGGGACGCCAAATGGCACGACTTCGCCGCCTTAAGCGCAATGCGGACGGCACGTTCCGCCTTTTCGAGATTGGCCTTCGCCACCCCACCGGCGGCTCCCCCCTGCCCCATCAGCTCAAGGTGCACTACGCCAAGGTCGCGAAGACGCTCCAAGGTTCGCTCGGAGTCGTCCGCTGTGCAGATCAGCAAAAGGTGCTTCATCGGGACAATCATGACAGCCCCCCTTCCTCATGCGTTTCGGGAACGCGGCTCTTCGCTATCTTGCCGCGCGTGACTGCGGCAGTCTGCTCGTCGCCTATGGCAATCTTTATCACCCGTATGTTCTCGCGGCAATCCGGTATCTTTACCTTCTCAAAGAGATTAACGCGCTGCGATGTTGTCGCAAGCTCCGCCGTGATAAGCTCGCGCTGCCTTTCGAGAACCTTGCGCTCGCAGCGGAGCGCAAGTATCGACGTCACGGCCTTGACGGCATCGTCCGTCCACGGCGGTGTACTCCATGCGTCTATCTCGCCCACCTCGGTATCGATGGACTCGAAGACCGGGATTGCCACGCCCGCGATGTTGGCCGTGCCGGTATTGATGGACTTCACCCTTACCAAACCGGAAAGGAGAGCTTCGCCATCATCGGCAAGAAGCCCGATCCAAGAGCTGAGGGCCGTACCCGCATTCTCCTCGCGTACGACCACCTGCTCTGCCTTCTGCGATATCCCGGCGATTTCCGCCTGTAGCTGCTGTTTCTTCAGCTGCAACATCGGCAGAAAACGCTGGAATCGCTTCAGCGCATCTGTCTGGGCCTTTAGCTCTGTCTTGGTGAGCTTTATCCTTGCCATGGTTCAATCTTCGCACATATCCGGAATCAGCGCTGAACGCGCGCATTTCCGGCGTAGACGTCCCACACTTGCTTTTCGTCCGCCGGCTCGGCATAATCGTTCAGCGACGATGCCGCCATCACGCCGGAAGCCCATCCGAACTGCAGGCACTTGTCAGGAGACCATCCCTTCAGCACTCCATACAGGAGGCCGCCCGTGAAGCCGTCGCCGCCGCCGATCCGATCCAGTACATCGATCTCACGCGGCTCTTCGACGAACCATTTGCCCTTCGAGTAGAGGATCGCGCCCCAAAGATGCTTGGATGCCGATATCACCTGACGAAGCGTGGTGCCGTACATCTGTGCGTTCGGGTACTTCTTCGTGACCTGTACGATCATTTCCTTGAACCGCTCGATCTTGCCCTGAAGATC
>CAVJWR010000024.1:5588-6833 GCA_963653155.1 Limosilactobacillus gorillae | reverse complement strand
CGCCAGCCTCCGGCCCCTTGAATCCGAGACAGAGCTGGAAATCTTCCTCGTTCCCCACGAGAATGTCGGCCACCGACGCAATCTTGTGGAATGCGGCGGCAAGCTCCTTCTCGCGTCCCTTCCAGAACGTGGCGCGATAGTTGAGGTCGAACGAGACGAGCACCCCATACTTCTTTGCCTCGGCGGCGAGCTTGAGGCAGCACTTCGTCGTCTCAGGGCTCATTGCCGCGATGAGGCCTGAAAGGTGGAGTATGCCAACTCCCTCCTTGCCGAAAAGCTTCGCGGTATCGTAGTCCTTTGCGTCGAGTGTGCGGCCGACCTCGCCGGCCCGGTCGTTCCATACGCGCGGCGCACGGAGACCAAAGCCGGAATCGGCTATGTTGAACTGGTGGCGATATCCCCACGGGCCGCCCTGCGCGACATCCGGGCCAACGTACGCGATGTTGCGGGCGCGAAGCTGCGCCTTGATGAATGCCGCCATCGGGCTACCGGCGACAAAGCGGGTGAGGACCAGGCACTCTGGACCGAGAGACGACGTGACGTTCAGTACGTTGGTCTCGGCGCTTGTCGCCTGAAGCAGAAATCGGTTGGAGTTGTGAACCGCCATGCGGTTCTCAGGCGTGATGCGAAGCCCCATCGAGGACAGGCACGCGACTGCATACTTTGCGTTCTTCTTGACTTTCATGTTACTCCTCATCTGTCTCGTAAATGTCATTGGCATTATCAACCGTTCTCCGCGACCTCGATCTGTCGCTATCCTCTCAATGCCGCGTATTATAGCACATTTCCATCCGTCCAAACGCTCGCGAGGACGAGGGGCGGATTGAACTTTCCGACTATGATTCAGAAACGTCTTTTACGAGTGGTAGTACGGCATCGCGTCCGGCGGACGCACGTTCGTGAGCGTGCCGACGTAGTGGCGCAGCCAGTGATCCTGCTTCGGATGCGCGGCGGCGGCGGCTTCGTCCAGCGTGATACCAAGACCCGGACGATCCGACGGATACATCAGGCCGTCCGCGAAGCGCACGTCCTCGTCAACGACGTCCTTGCGCCACGGCACGTCATCGAACAGCGTCTCGTGGATGCAGTAGCCCGGCGTCGAGACGCCGAGGGCGAGCGTGACGGCATTCGCGACTGGGCCGCTCGGATTGTGTGCACAGAACGGCACGTGGTGCGCGTCACAGATCGCCGCGATGCCCTTCATCGCCGTGATGCCGCCCGCATGCGACGAGTCGGGTTGCAGAT
>CAVJWR010000024.1:0-5578 GCA_963653155.1 Limosilactobacillus gorillae | reverse complement strand
ATCGCGTCAAGGATCTGCTGCGTCGTGTAGAGGCGTTCACCACAGGCAATCGGCACACGCACGCGCGAACGGACATCCGCCAGGGCCCGCATCGTGTCTGGGATGACCGGCTCTTCGACCCAGTAGGGGTCGAATTCTTCCAGCGCATGGCAGACCCGAAGCGCCGTCGGCACGTCGAAACGGCCATGGCACTCGATCAGGATCTCGGCCTTGCCCTCCGTCGCGCCTTTCACGGCGGCGACGCATTTCATCGCCTTCTTGAAGTCGGCGGGCGGCAGCTGGCGGTAGTTCTTGCCGAACGGATCCCACTTCAACCCCTTGAAGCCACGTGCGACCGCCGCCGTCGCCTTCGCCGCGAACTCCGCCGGCTCCTTCGCGCCCGCAAACCAGCAGTTCGCGTAACAGGGGACGGCTTCGCGGCACTTGCCGCCGAGGAGCTTCCAGCACGGGACGCCGAGGGCCTTGCCCTTGATGTCCCAGAGTGCCATGTCGATCGCCGAGAGCGCACTCATGAGGACGGCTCCGCCGCGCCAGTAGGCATCGCGGTAGTTCTCATGCTCGATCCACGCGGTATCGAATGGATCCTTGCCGATGAGCGCGTGCTCCAGATCCTTGAGCGCACCGACGAGTGCATTCTCCTTGTATTCGAGCGTCCCTTCGCCGAGGCCCGAAATTCCCTCGTCCGTCTCGACCTTCACGAACACCCAGTTCGTGCGGAAGCAGTCAATGACAAACGGTTTGATAGCCGTTATCTTCATTTCTCAACCTCTCACCTTCTCACCTTCTCACCATCAAAAATCCACATCCGCCGGCATATGCTGGCACGAGCAGCCCGCGTCGCACGTCACGATTTCGCCGGCCATGTTGCCGCTGTCCTCGCTCGCGAGGAACGCGACGACGTTCGCGATGTCCGCCCCCGTCGCCTCGCGGCCGAGCGGACAGTTCGCGCGACGGCGCGCCTTGACCCTTTCGTCAAGCGCGTCCCAGCGTTCGGTGTAGATGTAGCCCGGCGCACAGCAGTTGACGCGGATGCCGAGCGGCGAGAGGTCAAGCGCGAGCGAGCGCACCATCGAGTTGATCGCTCCCTTCGACGCGCAGTAGGCCGTGCGGTTCCGGATCGCTCGCATCGCGGTGTTGGACGACAGGAATACGACCGTGCCGCGATAGGGGTCGCCGACCGTATAGGGCCGCTTCATGAAAAAACGGTTGCATGCCGCCTGCGTGACCTGGAAGCCGCCTTTCACGTTCGTGTTCATGACCTTCAGGATCGCCGCCGGATCCATCTCCAGCGGGCCGCCGAGGCCGAGTCCCTGATCAGCCGCGTTGTTGACGAGGATGTCGAGCGTCCCCGCCTCCTTTTCGATGCGATCCATGAGCGCGTCCACCTGCGCCTTGTCGCCGACGTCGCACGCCTGCGCCGTCACACCCGCGACGCCCATCGCCCGCAGGGCCTCCGCGCCGTGCGACGTAGACGCCTCCGACGACCCGCACATGAAGACGCGCGCACCTTCGTCCGCAAACTTCTTCACGAGCCAGAGACCCGTGTTGCGGTTTCCGCCCGTGACCAGAACGACCTTGTCCTTGAATGTTTTCACTTTTCTCCTTGCTGTTAGTCGCGTACGAGCGGGATAGCCCCACGCGGGGCGATGATCACTGGGGAGTCCCACATCGGGACGCGCCTGAGCGTCATGCCGGTCTTCTTCCAGACGATGTTCGTGCCGGGAATCTCAAAGACGCGGCCCGTAATCATGTCCAGCCATACGGGTCGGTCTATCTTGCCGGGGATCTCCAGATCGACAGTCTCGAACGTGAGGCTGTCGCCAGGACGGCTCTCGCAAAACCAGTAGACGCGCAGCGGCTGTCCGTAGCGGGTGAAGAGGTTACACGACAGCCTGCGCGGACCGAACGGCACGACGAGATGCCGCTGCGGCAGCGTCTCGTCGTCGAATAGCGCATATACGTTGCGCATCGCATACCAGCTCGGACGGCGATAGACGAACTCCTTGAGCGTGTTCGAGCGGACGAGGCCGAAGCTCTGCAGCATGAAGGTGTACTGGAGGTCGATCATCGTGAAGAGGCTCGACGGGATCGACCGTGCCGCATCGCCCATCGCACGGCGGAGGTTCCACTTCGCCTGCGCGTACTCGGTCCACTCTATCCCGTTCAGCGCATGTGCGAACTCCAGCTGGCTCGGACACCCCACCTCACCCTGAAGGATGTCGAACGCGCCGGAATAGCCCTTCACGAAAGCGCGTATCTTCTCGTACCAGCCATAGGAGTCGTCGGGATTCGCGTCGTATGGGTGGTAGATGAAGCGAGAGCCGAGATCAAGCGCGTGCTCCCGCTTCAGCTTCTCAAGAACCTGGAAGTAGTCGCTCTTTTCGGGCGCATTCCCCTTCCAAGTGATGGCAGTGCAGAAGCACTTCGCATCCGGCTGGACTTCGCGCACAGTCTTCGCCGTGTGGTAGAACAGCTCGGCGTACTCCTTCGCCTGGCCGAACGGCTCGTTCCAGATCTCCCACTCGTCAACGACGTCCCTGTAGCGTTCGACAAGAGCCTTCGTGTAGCGGAGCCACGCGGCGAACGCTTCTGGATTGTCCGTGACCTGCTTCACGCGCATTCCGAGGCGGAAGTCCGAACCCCATACCGGGTTGCCGTAGGAGATGCAGATCCATGGCTTGACGCCCATCGCCGCACATTCGCGAATCTGCCTGTCCAGCCACGCGAAGTCGTAGACGCCCTTCTCCTGCTCAGTCTTCGCCCATCCCGAAAAGAATCGAGCCCGCTTCACGCCCAGCATCGGCAGGAGTTCCTTGTAGCTCTCCCAGTCGCCGTAGTCGCGGTCGAGCGTCTCGCAGCCGACAGACCATTTTGACGACTTGACCTGATCGGACGTGCGCGTCTGGAGGCGACCGATTTCGCGCAGACCGGGATCGACCTTGTTAAGTCGCTCCCATGTCACGCTGCGCTTCTCCTTCTGGAGTACGTTCGTCACCGCCGACTTGGCCTTGTGGTCGCTCCAGGCATCCCACGACCTGATCTTCGCCGCGTCCTTGAAACTCACAATCCCAGATGCAGCCGAAGTCGACAGGCACACGGCCAGTCCGAATGCGGTAATCGCGATGCAATGCCTAATGCCACTCATGTCCGACTCTTCCCATTCCTTATAGATGCACCCTATCATAATACATCCCCGCACAACAGGACTTCTCATTTGCGCATAAAATTAGCGGCTCGTTTGCGCAATCACACTTGAAATGCTATATTGCCCGCATGAAGACGATACTCTACATCAAGTTCAGCGAACGACAGCCGTCTGTCCAAAAATGCGTCGGATTCTCGCGCGGTGCGCAGACCCACGGCTGGCGAGTGCACACTGTCACGCTTCCCGTCTGCCAGCCGCCCGACATAAAGCGTCTCGTGGATTTCTGGAAGGCGGACGCATTCGTCTTCGACAGCGGCGGCATCCAAAACCAGCCGGACGTGCGGGCACTCGGAGATATGCCGTCCGTATTCCTAACCTGTCGTCCAACCTCAAGCAAAAGGCTTTTCACGGTCTGCGAAGACCTACAGGGTACGGCGGAGGCGGCGGCCCGAGAGCTTCTGGAACTTGGCTATCGGCACTTTGCCTTCGTGCATTTCCCACATCCGCGCTATTGGTCAGACGAACGCGCGCGCCATTTCCGCGACATCATCCGTCTTCATGGCGGCACATACGCTGAGTTTGCCGCGAACGACAAGGCCTCTCTTCTGTCGTGGAACCGGAGTCTGCGCCGCTGGATTCGCGACCTGCCGCGTCCCTGCGGCATCTTCGCCGCAAACGACGAAGTCTCCAATCAGGTACGTGGAATCTGTGCGGCGGAGGGGCTGAACATACCGGACGACATCGCTCTCATCGGCGTTGACAATGACGAATCCGTCTGCACGAGCGTCCGTCCGCATCTCTCCAGCGTCCTGGCCGACAACGAGCAGATGGGCTTCATCGCCGCGCACCTGATCGCCGAGCAGTTCAAGTCCGCCAGCATTTCGCCGGAAACGCGCGTCGTGCAGCCTCTGATGGTCATCCGTCGCGAATCGACACGGCGGCGACAATGCTTCGACGGCAAAATTCAACAGGCAGTAAATCTCATCCGCGAGAAAGCCTGTGAAGGGCTGCGGGCCTACGACGTCCTTAAGATACTGAATGGAGCCCGGAGGACATCCGAACTCCATTTCCGAAGGGCCACTGGCCGGTCAATTCTGGAAGAGATTCAGCGCGTACGCCTTGAACGGGCCTGCGAACTTCTCAGCGACCAATCCCGTCCCGTAAAGGTTATCTCCAACCTGTGCGGATATGCCTCGGAATCAGCTTTCCGCAAAGTCTACCGCGCCAGATTCGGCACATCGCCACGGCAGACGCAAGCCACGGATTGTCACGAATCGGCCTACTCGGACATTCGTGACAATCCGTAGGCAATCTCCACCTTACAATTCCTTGATCTTCAGGTTGCGGAAGGAAACCGTGGAGTCGGAGTGATCCTGCAAAAGGATGCGCCCCTCCGGGATCTCGCCCCACTTGTTGCCGTCAGTCCCCCACGTCGCGTACTTCGATTCCGCGACCGCCTTGCGGAACGCCTCGGAACCGCGCTCGTATTCCAGAACCTTCTTGCCGTTCAGCCAATGCTCCACATGCTGCCCCTTCGAGACGATCATGCCCGTGTTCCATTCGCCGATTCCGTTGCAGATACGTTCGGCATTGGCGGGGATGAGATCGTAGAGGGATGCGACGCGGCGGTTGCCGTCCTCGCCCTTGTTCCAGTCCGGATGGCCCTTGTCGAGAATCTGGTACTCCTCGCAGGTGCCTCTGTTCTTGGTCTCGTCATAGAAGTACTTAACGCCCGAATTCGCGCTGTCCGTAAGGCGGAAGTCGAACTTGAACATGAAATCCCTGAACTTCTTGACCGTGCAGATGTCGCCGCCGCCACCAAGCTTCTCATCCTCCGGCGGAAGGTCGATCCACTTTCCGTTCGAGATGCCCTTGCGCGGGAGGACGGTCAGCACGCCCTTGCGCATCTGCCAGCCATGGTCGGGGAACTCCTTGCACTTCGTCTTCACGCCTACCCACCCGGCGGAGGTCTTGCCGTCCCACAAAAGCTGCCAGCCCTCTGACTTCTCCTTTTCGGACAGCGTATTGGGAGCCTGCTCCGGCTCACAGAACGTACAGCAACCCGCAACCGCAGCGAGAGCGCCAATGACAACAATCTTATTCATTTGATCGACTACCTTTCTTTTTGAGATACGTTTGATTATACCACAATTTCGCGATACGTTTCTGCGGTTGGCGTTTTTGGCTTGGAAATGCGGTTTATCGAAATTTTGACACTATTGCGGGAAATATCGTTAGATAGTGTCCGTCCCTTTTCCGTGGTTTTCCATCCATTTTCACGCTTGAAGGTTTGAATCGACCACCAATCGACCACCGCCAAAAGACCACCTTCAATGTACGCTTTCAAGCACCTTCGCGAGGATGGATCCGGCTCCGACCAGCGACGCTATCGAGGTGAGGGATATGACAAGGCATTTTCCAAGGAGCTTGAGC
>CAVJWR010000023.1:9125-36016 GCA_963653155.1 Limosilactobacillus gorillae | reverse complement strand
AGACTGCGCTGCGCCGGCGGCACGCGATGGCCTCGTGAAATATGAACGAGTCTCGCATCTCGCGCAGCGCATTGGTAGTAACCCCAAGCGATTCGCGCAGTGAATCAGGAACGAATGGATGTCCGACAACGTTTTCAGGCACACACCCTTCATTGAATCCGGCAATCACGAGTTCATCTTCGGCACACCACGGTATCTCAAGCCATCCATTCGCGACCAAGACATTGGGCGACAGAGGCTCAAGCATGTACGCGGCCCGCTTCAGCAACTGCAGGCACAGCATTGGCCGTAGCCGCTCCGGCACAAGTTCACTTGCGCATGATTCGCGCAAATCCCGAACTGTCTCTGCTGCGGCAACGAGTTCGCGATCGGATGGGTTCCTCTCATCGAGCGTCAGCGATGCAAATATCCTTCGGACGAACGCAAACGGATCGCGGATCTCGGACTTCAGCATCTGCGACATGCGCATGAGGCCTTCAGCCGTAGTGCGGTCAGAAGCTTTCCTCGCTTCCCTGGCAATCGTCTCCATGCCCCTTATGGCATCGTCTATGGTTCGCGGCAGACATTCGTTTTGAACCGCATCAAGAGCCCCTACATACCTTGCGATCTCATCGCGTCCGACCCCAAGTTGCACAGATGCCCAACGAGCCACGTCTCCGAATCGGATCAGCGTCGAGAAGGTCGCGTAATCCTCGCGGACGGAAAGCCTGATCATGCAAAGCAGCAATCGCCCCAATGCCGATCTGGATAGTGCCGTCCTCGACGGGTTGCGTAGAACCAACTCATCGTTTGAGAAATGATTCTGGAATGCGCCTTCCAGTTCCGGATACATCTCCTGATCACAAACGGCAAGGGCCGGCAATGCTTCGCTCGTGTCGATTTTCCTGAATATCCTCGCCACCTCGTCGGACTCTACGACTGCGGACGGCGATGGGAATATCGACTCAGGGCTTATATCGGCGCCAAAGACCGACGCAGGACGTCCCCACCCGTCAAACCGAGAGGCCTGCGACTCGTCCGCATGAATCAGGACAAACACATTTTGCGACGAATGCTCAAGATAGCCAAGAAACGCCTCCTGCGCATCAACGGCGCCGGGGAGGACAATCTCTTCAATGCCGGCCTCGGAGCATCCTGCCTCCATCGCCCGTTTTCTTGAGAGGCATCGCGCCACAACTCCCTTGCCGGACAATGCTCCGAGGAACGCACTCTCAATTTTCGCGAGTTCGGACCATCGTTGTCCGTCCATATCACACCGGACATCACGCATCAGCAACGCCTTCTCGCCAATGATGGAGTATATGTCCAATATCGAACGTGCCGTCTCAAGCGCCCATTCGGCATTCCTGTCGGCAGGAGGACGCGGAAACAGGGTTGGGAAATCGGATAGGTCTGCATCCATCAGGATCGAGGCCATTGTCGCCAGTTCTTCCGCATCGGTCGCGACACGGGCATCCTTCACCTGAAGGACACTGCTGTTCATCGTGACAAGCGGAGCCAGCAATCCGCCCCAACCGTTACCGGAAGCCCGTTTCGCAAGAGCCAGTCGCAAGTTGCGCCCGCTTTGAGCCGTAGGGACGATTACCATCACGTGAGACAGGGACTTTGCGCCGCCAGGATCATCGCGAACTCGCCCGCAAAGCCAATCCGCCGTCACTTCGACAAGTTTGCGCCGAGGATCAAGATATATCGTCTCCCGCACCATCGCTTCACGTCCGCAAGGCAAGTGACGCACGCTTGCCGTTTGAGTTTGTCAATTTCGACAACTCCTTCGCGGGAACGCGAACATTAAGCCCGCCATCCTCATAGCCCACCTTGCGCAACGTCTCCTTGTACTGGCGTTGGGCGTCCTCAAGCGCCTTTCCGACCTTTTCAAACGCCACGAAGGCGGCATCAAGTCGCGCAAGGATCTGTTCGGCGCGCTTGCCGATCTCCTGATTGTTCCTGTCTACCTTCAGCCTGTCAATGCCAAGCTTGAAAAGCACAAGATACCCAAACAGCATTTGTGGCGAAGCGAGAACCACATTCTTCTCGTTCGCAAACGCCCCTATGGATGGATCGACCGACAATGCCGCCGCGTAAGTGGCTTCGCTCGGCATGGCCATTATCACAACGGGGGAATACTCTACCTCCAGATCGCGATCCTTTTCCTTGAGCAATTTCGGGTACTCCTTGCCGGATAGCCCAACGATCTGATTGCGGACGCTACGGGCATGCTCCTTCATCATTGCCTCGGCATCAGACGCCCTTCCCTCGTCCGAAGCCTGCACAGCGGAGAGAAATGCGTCTATGTTCACCTTTGCGTCAATGAGTATCTTTCGGTGGCCTCCATCAAATACGGTGAAGTCAGGCAATCCTGCATCGTGGGCGCCCTCTTGTTCGACGAAATCGACTCCGCTTACAAGGCCCGCCCCCTCCAACGCGTTGCGGACAATTCCCTCTCCCCAGTTGCCCTGTTTCTTGTTGCCGCCCTTCAAGGCCGCGATGAAATTCTCCGCCTGCTGTCCGAGGCTCTGCGCCTTTTGCCCGACCTCTCCCAATTTTGACTTCAACTCCGCACCCAGCTGGACATTGGCCTCTCTCGTCTTTTCGGCGGAAAGCTTGAAGTCGGCAATACGCTCCTTCAATGCATCGAAAAGCGGTTTCACGTCCTTCGCGTTCTTTTCGGAGAGGGAACGGGCCTTTTCATCCAATTCCTTCTCCACCAATGCCGTAAATTCATTGCGGAGCGCACCGATGGTCGCGTTGAACGTATTGCGCTGCTCGGCCAACCGTTCTGTGCACGACCGCTCCCTGTCGGCGAGTCTTGCCTCGAAGCTTTCGTCCTTTGAGGCCAAGAGCATACGTAGGCTGTCGTTCTCGCTCTTGAGGCGTACGCTTTCCCGGATTGCGGCATCTTTCGCGGAACGGGACCTGACGAACCCGCACATCGCGGCGGCAAACGCCGCCGCGAAGAACCCAATCAGGCAAAGCAACACGAAAGGCCCCATCATGCCTCAACTGTCGGCGCGAATGCCGCTCCGATCAGGCTTTCGCGGCCTTTAGCTTCGCTGCGACATCAAGCATGCGCGTATTGAGATCCGCAAATGTGACATCAGTGGAATACACGTCCTTGTAGTACGCATATGCCTTTTCGAGATCGCCAGACTGTTCGGCGCACAGGCCAAGCTGGTACACGATCTTCTTCTTCAGCTCGTCCATCGTCGGGATCTGGTCGCGGGCAGTCTCAAGCTGCATCACGCCCATGTCTACCTGTCCCTTATGCACGAAGCACATGGCCAGATAGTAAAGTGCCTCAAGGCGATCCTTCGGACTCTTCTGGGCCAGCTGGAAATGCTGGACGGCCTCGTCGTAGTATCCGTAGGTGAAATACTGCAGACCGAGCTCGAAATGCAAGTGCAAGTCGTTGGGGTAGCGTTCGACGCGAGCCGCAAGGTCGTCAAACACGAACTGGTTCTTTTCGGCCTCAAGCTCGTCGGCTTCCTCGTTTTTGCCCGCACCCTTCAACTGCTCAATGCGATACTCATAGTCGGCCGTGCGCGTGGACGAAAGCATGCGGTCAAGTTCCGGATCGGCACTGTTGATCGATATGGCCTTTTCCAACGTGGATATCGCCTCTGCGAACCGCTTGTTCTGGGTGTAGATACGGGCCAAGGCGCGATAAAAGTTCATGTTGGCCGGCTCTTTCTCTATCTGGGCCAACTTCTCCGCTATGAGCGCGTCCGCATCGTCTCCAACCACCATCGCCTTGTTCGCCTGATCAAGCTTCTTGGCCTGTTCCTTGTTTGCGATGAGCTGCTGGAATCCGCCTTTCTTTCCGACCGCATCGTTCCATCCTGCAGACATCGTGGCCTGGGCCTCGGTGTTCTTCAGCAATTGGAGAATGCGCTGGTCGCCCGGCTTGAGTTCCGACAACTTCTGGTAGGCATCGCGGGCCTTGTCGAACCGCTTGGCAATGGTATAGTACGTGGCGACCCGCTCAAGGAGCGCAGGGTCATTGTTGCCACAGTTGTATGCGGCCTCTATCGTTATCGCCGCAGCCTCTGGCTTGCCTGCCGATTCGGCCGCCTTCACGGCGCACTCGATGTTGCCGGGGTCAAGCGGGTTTTGCTGCAGAAGCTTCTCCGCCTCGGCCATGGCCTCTATTCCCTGGCCTTTCTTCGCCATGGCGAGCACCTTCTGCCTGGCGAAGTATCCGCCAAGCCCCTGAACCTTTAGGGCAAGGGCACTTGGCGGGTTGCTCTTGAACTTGCCTATCTGCGCGGCGCGGAGCATCCTGCGCGTCTCAAGCGCATCTGGCGCAAGCGTCAGCGCCTGCATGAACATCTCGATGGCCAAGTCAAACTTTCTGGCCTCAAGCGCCTGTCTGCCACGGTTTGTGAAATTCTGTGCCTTTTGGGCTATCGCATCGTTCGCCATATAAACCCTGCCTTTCCTAAAAAGAAACTTCCGCCAATTTACCACAATTCATGGTGCCTTTCAAGCAGTCCGCATGAATTGTCCGCACATCAGGCCTTTCTTGGCGGCACTACGAAATCCTCGGCCTTGAAGTAATGCGTCTTGCGAGTGTCCGCCGCGACGTTGGCGGCGAGCACAGCCACGGCAGACTCATAGGCAAGCTCTGCGGGACAATTTAGCTTCTGCCCATGGCGGCAAGCCGCAAAGAAATTCTCAAGGTGTGGCATGTGCGCGGGCTTGTTCATCTCCACTGCAAGTGGATTGCCCGTCGCCTGTGCCGAAATGCGCGTATCTACGGCGATGTCCTTGGTGACCTCTTTCTTTATCTTGTCGCCTTCAGTAGGAAGGATGTACCCCTTGTCGATGAACTTCTGCCACTCGGCATCCGAGAACCCGCCCTCGCGAAGTTCCCGCTGCACCGTATTGCCGCGTGCCGATATCTCGGCGATCGTAAGGGCGGCATTCACGCCCATGAACTGCTCATAGAATCCGCCTCTAGCATTCGACGATATCACCTGGTACACCGCCTCGTTCTTTGTGCCGTCAGGCATCGTGAATTCGTAGATGCAGTACACGCGGTCATACGTCTGCCGACGTGGCGAGAATGCGTCCTTGCCGCCAATCGCAGTGACGCTGGACGGCGGCACACCCCACGCCCAGAAGAAGAGATCTATCTGGTGCGAACCTAGGTCGACCATGGAGCCGCCGCCATACTTGTGGAACCATCGCCAGTTCAGGTATTGCTCCGCGTTCTCGTATCCATACTTCGTAAGGATGGATTGCTTCGGCGGACGCTTCACCGAGAAGAACGGGGCGAGGGTGCGGTTCCATTGCGCATACGCTGTGGTGACGCGCCCAAGCATTTCCGGCACGACATGCTCAAAGCAGTGGCGATAGCGTGGATTGGAACGCCGCTGATGTCCGATCTGCAGAAGCTTGCCGGTCTCCTTCTGGACACGGCACATCTCTGCGGCCTCTTCGAGCTTGTTGCTCATCTCCTTCTCGCAGTATACGTGCTTGCCCTTGCGCAGACAATAGCAGGTGTGCTCGCAGTGCATCCAGTCTGGCGTTGCCACAATCACGGCGTCGATGTTGGCATCTTCCTTGTCCAGCATCTCACGATAGTCTTCGTACGTGCGCACATCCATACCGTAGCCCTTGAAGAAGGCACGGGCCTGCTGGCACTGGAACTTCCAGATGTCGCACACGGCGCGAACACGAACGCCGGGAATTCGCGCCAAGGAGTTTGAAAGCACGCGGCCCTCAGCCCCCCAGCCGATCATGGCCACATTTATCGTGTCGTCATCCGGCCCGATTGGACGCTTGTCCTCAGGAAGCCTGCTCCTGTCATCGCCAAGGATGCCGAAACTCGGCAGGAAACTTGCCGCCACGGCGGCACCTTTGATAAAACCTCTTCTGTTCGCCAGCAAATCCATCTTTTCACCCTTTTGTTCGCAATTATACCACACGCCAACTCCGCCGCGCAACCTTCCCTATGCCGCCGATTCCGCGATGCGTTCGGCAAGCGCAGTGCGCCGAGCGCTTACCGTATTGGTCTCGATCGCCTTGGATACCGCCCACGCAGAACCGATGACCATCACCAGCTTTTTCCCGCGAGTGATCGCCGTGTACAGGAGATTGCGCTGAAGCAGCATGTAATGCTGGTTGTGCATAAGCACAATCACGGCCGGATATTCGCTGCCCTGCGACTTGTGTATGGTTGTCGCGTATGCCAGCGACAGCTCATCCATGTCGCCTGCCGAATACTCCACCGGCCGCCCGTCAAAAACGACAACGAGCTTTCTATCCTCGGGATCTGCCGACACGATGAACCCAACGTCTCCGTTGAACACATCCTTGTCGTAGTTGTTCCTGAGCTGCATCACCCTGTCACCCTTGCGGAATAGAGCGGCACCGCGCTGCACCGCAGGGCCTTCCGGATTCAGCCTCCGCTGTATGAGATTGTTCAGGTTCTCTGTGCCAAGCATATTCTTCCGCATCGGAGAAAGCACCTGCACGTCCAGCATCGGATTCATCCCGAATTTTCTCGGGATGCGGTTCGTCATGAAATCAAGCGCGAACGACAGGGCCTTTTCCGGATCACGTTGCTGTATGAAATAGAAGTCGCTTTCCATTCCTGGCGGCGGCATCTCAAGGCCCTTGCCGTCGTTGACATTGTGGGCGTTCCTCACGATGAACCCGGAATTGTCCTGCCGAAATATCTCCGTGAGTCGGGAACACGCCATCTTGCCAGAGGCGATGAGGTCGCGAAGCACATTCCCAGGGCCTACGCTCGGCAACTGATCCGTGTCGCCGACAAGTATGACGGTGGCCTCATCCGGGATGGCAAGCACAACGTTCTCCATCAGCCTTATGTCAACCATGGAGGTCTCGTCAAACACAAACACATCGCCCTCAAGCCTATTCCTGGCGTTATACGTGAACTCTCGCGTCTTGGGGTTGTACTTCAGGAGACGGTGCAGGGTCTGCGCCTTTGTCTTCGTGGACTCCGAAAGGCGTTTCGCCGCCCTGCCCGTAGGTGCGGCAGTGACGACGCGAATGGCAGGATGCCCCGCCGTGACTTTCCTTGCCTGGTATATGTCGACAAGCGCACGTACGATGGTGGTCTTTCCGACCCCAGGGCCTCCCGTTATGATGCTTACCTTGTTCACGAGCGACGTGCGCACCGCCCGATCCTGTGCAGGCGCAAGGCGAAAGCCCGTCGTCCTTTCCCACCATGCCACGGCACGTTCCGCATCAATCGGCTTGAATGATATGGGCGCACAAAGCATCCGGCGTATCTTCGACGCCACATTGCACTCCGACCTGTACAGTTCTGAAAGGTATATTCTGCGCGGAGCTTCCGCGACGCCGCCAATATGTTCAGCCACGACGCGCCCATCAAGTTCCTCTGCCTTGAGGGCTTCGGACAGCCTCTCCACGGCTATGCCCACAAGTTCGTTCGCCTGGAGGAGCAGGTCTGGCTCCAGCGTCCAGCAGTGTCCGCCATCTTCCGCCTCCGTCCGAAGCGTGTGGATCAGCGCGGCGCGGGCGCGTTGCGGCGCATCCTTCGCCATACCGAGCGACATTGCGATCTTGTCCGCAGTGGCGAACCCTATGCCCCAGATGTCGCGGCACAGCCGATACGGATCCGATTTTATTATTGCAATGGTATCCTGCCCGTACCTGCGGTATATGTCCACGGTCTTCGAGACGGATATGCCGTACGTCTGCGTGAAGATCATTATCTCACGCATGGCTACGCCTTTGTCCCAGCTTGCCTTGATGCGCCGTGCGCGAGTCTTGCCGATTCCCGGAACCTCAGTCAGACGGGACGAGAACCGATCAAGGACATTCAGCGTGTTCTCGCCGAACTTTGCGACGATGCGCTTCGCGTACTCAGGCCCGACCCCCGATATCAGGCCGGACGCAAGGTAGCGCTCCATTCCGGAAACCGAATGCGGTGTTGCGCAGACTATGGATGAGGCCTTGAACTGGCGTCCATGGGCCTTGTCCATGACCCACTCTCCCGTGGCGTGAAGCTCTTCGCCCTCCCACACGGCCCCGCATAGGCCAACGATCACAGCCTCTCTGGGCTTAAGTCGAAATGCGCCGTCGCCATCGCAAGACACCCGAAGCACGGAATATCCCGTTTCGGGATTGCGGAACACTATGCCCACCACCGTGCCGTCAAGCGTTTCAAGCGGTGCCTCCGCCATCCTGTTTTGTCCTCAGAGCGGCTTCGCTTCTGTCCAAAGTTTCTCAAGGGCGTAGTAGGCTCTTGCCTCTGGCAGGAAAACGTGCATCACTATATCGACATAGTCCACCACGATCCAACCGCTTGCCGGGTCTCCGCTGGTGCGGTACGAATCCACTCCCGCTTCCTTCATGGCGGACTGTACGCCTGCCACCAGGGCTTTCAAATGAGGTGCAGCTGAGCCTGTGGCGATGACGAACGCATCGGCGAACCCAGACACGCCACGCACGTCATAGGCCCTCACATCCACCGCCTTCTTGTCTTCAAGGGCGGCCTTTATGATCCCTACCTGTTCTTCTACTGTCATTTCTTCCTCGCACTACCTTGCAGGAGAGGGGTTACCTTCACCTTCTCGACGATCTCTGCGGTAACTTCCGGGTGGGACTTAAGGAACTCCATCGTGGCCATGCTGCCCTGCCCCAG
This sequence comes from Limosilactobacillus gorillae, assembly GCA_963653155.1. Taxonomy (GTDB): domain Bacteria; phylum Verrucomicrobiota; class Kiritimatiellia; order RFP12; family UBA1067; genus UBA1731. The sequence continues at coordinate 27,378 of CAVJWR010000023.1, read as the reverse complement.
CTGTTCCGTGCCATACGATATCCAGCTACCGCGTTTCTCCACCACTCCGCGAGCCAGTGCGGCATCAAGCACAGACCCCTCCCACGATATGCCGCAGGAGTAGAGTATGTCGAACTCGGCCTCAGTGAACGGCGGAGCGACCTTGTTCTTCACAACCTTCACGCGCGTACGGTTGCCGATCACCGTGCCGCCCGGATCCTTGATAGCCCCGATGCGCTGCACCTGCAGACGGCACGAGGCGTAGAACTTCAGGGCCTTGCCGCCAGGAGTAGTCTCTGGGTTGCCAAACATAATGCCAATCTTCTCGCGCACCTGATTCGTGAAGATGCAAAGGGTCTTCGTCTGGTTCAGCACGCCCGTGAGCTTGCGCATTGCCTGCGACATCAATCGGGCCTGCAACCCCATGTGGGAGTCGCCCATGTTGCCGTCAATCTCGGCCTGAGGCGTAAGTGCCGCAACGGAATCGACGACAATCACGTCAAGGGCTCCGCTCTTGCAAAGCTGTTCGCATATGGATAGGGCCTCTTCTCCGGAATTGGGCTGCGAGACGATGAGGTCATCAAGGTTTACGCCAATCTTCTTGGCATAGCCCGGATCAAGTGCATGCTCCGCATCTATGAACGCAGCGACTCCACCATTCTTCTGCGCATTCGCCACTACGTGCAGAGCGAGCGTCGTCTTGCCGCTCGACTCCTGCCCGTAGCATTCGACGATGCGTCCACGCGGAAGCCCGCCCACGCCGAGCGCGAGGTCGAGTGACAGGGCGCCAGTCGAAATGACAGGGATATCCGCATGGGCATGCTCTCCGAGCTTCATGATGGAAAGTTCGCCGAACTCCTTGCGGATCTGCGAAAGCACGGCATCGAGCGCCGTGTTGCTCTTCTTTACGACCTCTGCCGCCTTTTCTTTCTTGTCAGACTTGTCTGCCATGTCACTCTCCTGAACTTATGACGTTTGCACTCGTTGCGAAATCACGCCTTTCCGCCGAAGAAATAGCGGTTTGCGTTGTTGAAGGAAATGTCGGAAACGATCTTGCCGAGCCATTCGATGTCGTTCGGGATCTCGCCGCGAGCGACCTCATCGCCAAGCTTCGCGCAGAGTATGCGGCGGAAGTATTCGTGGCGCGTATACGAAAGGAACGAGCGCGAGTCCGTAAGCATCCCGACGAAGTTGCCGAGACAGCCAAGCGCGGCAAGCGCCTCTATCTGCTTCTTCATACCATCCTTCTGGTCAAGGAACCACCAGGCACTGCCAAGCTGGAGCTTGCCACGGTCTGGACCTTTCTGGAAGCACCCCATCAGGGTGGCGAGCATTTCGGTATCCTTCGGATTCAGGGAATAGAGGATGGTGCGGGGCAAGGAATCCTCCTGCTCAAGACGATCGAAGAGACGCGAGAGCGATTCGGTCACGGACCAGTCGCCTATGCAATCGAAACCGGTGTCTGGACCGAGAAGGTTGAACATCCTGGTGTTGTTGTCGCGCAGGCAGCAATAGTGAAGTTGCGCCGTCCAGTTGGCCTTTGCATCGGCCTTAAGACCCTCGAAGAGCCATGCGCTCTTGAACTTCAGCGCCTCTTCTGGGGTAGCGGCCTTTCCGCCGCGAAGCTTCTTGAATATCCTGCGGAGATCGGCCTCCGTGTATGGGGCTGCGAACACCTCGGTGATTCCGTAGTCGGAGATTACGCATCCGGCCTTCTCGAAGAACGCATGGCGCTTGGCCATGGCCTCTAGGAAGTCATCGTATGTCTTCACCGGCATGCCGGCAGCGGCGGCAAGCTTGTCCATCCATGCGTTCCATGCCTTCAGGTTCTCGACCTTCGAGGCCTTGTCCGAACGCCAGGCAGGCAGGATCTTCGTGCCGAAAGGCTTCTTTGCGATGGCAATGTGGTGTTCAAGTGAATCCACAGGATCGTCAGTGGTGCACACGACGCGGACGTTGGATTTCTTCATGAGCCCACGCGCGGAAAACCCAGGCTTCTTCATCTGCTCATTGCACTTCTTCCAAATCTTTTCGGCCGTTGCGCCGCAAAGACGGTCGCCGACGCCAAAATAGCGCTTCAGCTCAAGGTGCGACCAATCGAAAAGCGGATTCTTAACGAGAACTTCCATGGTTTCGGCGAACTTCACGAATTTGTCGTGCCAAGGGGCATCTCCCGTAACGAACCTCTCGTCGATGCCGTTTGAGCGCATCTGCCGCCACTTGTAGTGGTCGCCGCCAAGCCACACCTGCGCGATGTCCTCCCAGCGCTTGTCCTCGGCGATCTCAGATGGCGGCAAATGGCAATGATAGTCTATGATCGGCATCTTCTCGGCGTAGCCATGATACAGCTCCTTGGCCGCCTTTGTCGCAAGCAGAAAATCGTCGTTGATGTAGCCCATTACATTCTCCTTATGTGGTTTGTCCGTAATTATACCACAAAATGCATCCAACCATACGCTCGCCCGAAAATCGCGCTCACAGGGAAGTTGTACAATCTCGTGGGTCAATTCGGAAAGGCGCACTGTCGGGCTGGAGAACCGAGGATCGCGCTCACATGAAAAATCTGGACGGGGTACACATGAAAATCTATTGTCCTTTGCAGAACTGAACGTTCCGTAGATACTTCATTTACATTCAATTCTCTGCATGAAAATCCATAACGCACGGCATATCCCACCTGCCGATAGCAAACCCCCACCTACTATAGTCACAAAAACAGTAGCAAAAAACCAGACGCGACAAGCCTCCATCCCACGCAATTGCCGCCACCAAACGCAAAACACCCCTTAGCAATGTCAGCCATCCGCAAACATAGATTTAGTCCGCATAATAATCTTGTTTTCATCACGCGCTTTTGCTACCATTCTCGACAATGCCACAGGAGGAATACACATGATAAGCACAGCCAGCAAGACTATGAGGCGCGATGCCGTAAAAAACATCGCCAGCGACATATGCAAAAGGGAAGCGCCCACGAATGGACCTACAGGTGTATTGCAACATATAAGGAGCGAGGCTGAAAAAGAGGCGTTGCGCAAATTCTCAGAATGGCAAGCCAAATACAAGCCTGTAGAAGAGGCGATATACGCAGAGCGAGACCGCAGAGAATACAGGAAGCGAATCAGCAGAGGGAAAGCTTTCGGCGACCTATGCGAAATGACTGAAGGCAGAGCCGCATTTTGCCGCCGCACTGGCATCTCAATGGAAGAAGCCAATAGGTTACTCTCCCATCGGCACGCAATCCATCCGTCATTGGAACCGCTTCTTTTCATTGGCGACATGGCATGGTCAGCAATGAACGCGATAAGGAAAGAACTCACCCGGCGAATCGCCCGCGCAAAGCACTATGCCATGCGCCCTGCGTACTACGAAAGGGAAAGAAATCGAAGGCTCGCACTTGCGACCGAACGACGAAAGGTTAAGACGAGAAGCACAAGCAACCCCTGTCCAACCAAAGAACAGATACTGGATGCCTGGATCAAAGTGAAGGATTCAAGCGAGGCCATGCTACGCTTCGGAAGCCTTCTGGAAGATCTGGAATGCTATGTGGACAACAGCCTTATACATGATGGTGGCGTTATCATCGGAAGAAGAGCTGGCATCAAGGGTTGGCTTCAGATGAACATCCCTGCGTTGTATCTGAAATACAAAACCGTCATGGCGCACAAGGCGACAGCGAAACGAATGCGCCAGATCATTGGATTGAAAGACCCGATGCCGCTATCCTCCGTGATGCCAAATGGCGATGATGCCGAAGTTCGCATTATGAATACGGAATACAAATCAAAGAACCGAGAAGAACATGATTTACAAGATTATGGTGCGGACGAAATCTTATTCAAAGCACAAAGTGCTATAAATCAAAGACAGGGACGCAGCGCTATTCAAGGCAGACATGCGTGGCGTAGCAATCCGAAAGGCAAAGGTATGTCTGAATGTGCGACCGAGAGACAGTGCTCAAACACACGGCAAAACATGCGAGACGCAATTAGCCCAAAAGGAGCTGGCGACTCCGAACTCTCCGATCTGCGCAAACTGAGGGCAACGGCAATCTACCATGAAATAATCGGACTCATAAGTCCCAGCAAGCGAAATCGAACAAGGCTGGTACATAAATTGAAGGATCTGACAGATCCAAATGCCGTTGAAGATGCGAATATGCTTGCAGAGTGGAAGCGGTTCTACGAAAATAAGATTACAGTGCGGACTAAATCTACTTGGAGCAGGAGGTTGCTTAGGGCGATGCGTACGGCGAGGCATGGCTTGCGCGGAGGGGATAGAACTTTCACATAGGTGATGGAGAGCAATGCTTTAAATGCAACGCAAGACGCAGATGCAACGAGAAGCAAAAGTGCTGCGCAAAATAAAGGTGCAACAAGAAACAATGGTGCAACAAGAAGCAATGGGCGTGAATATTGCAGACTCCGTGTCGGCTTTGGAACCGACATTGATCCATAAGCCATTCTCTGTCCATGCAAATTCAACCGAACTGACGAAGGGTGAGTGCCAAGGTGATGGGTGTGAATCCAAACGAAAACGTGTGGCGTTTGTGACTTTCGGATGCAGGCTGAACAAGGCCGAAGCGCTCGACACCGAAGCAAGCTATGCCGATGCCGGGTGGGAAATCGTCTCCCTAAAACCAATTGAACGCAACGTACAGGAGCATGCAATTGCCGATGCTCCGTCCCACGACGGGCACAACTCAAAAGAGAATGCACCAAACGGTGTTGATGTGTTCTCCAACTACAGACGTAACGCAAAAGGGTTTGCACTTGCCAACGCCCCATCCTACGACAAACGCAATGCAAAAAATAACGTACTTGACGATGCCGATGTCTCATCATGCAACAATGATTCGCTGGTGTCAATGCAAACGGACAATGGAGAACATTTCGGCAGATGCGGCGCATCACGCAACGCAAATGAAGGCAATGCCATAGCGTCAGATCCGAATACTGCGACCCGCACTGAACCTGTGCAGCCAAATCCAGACCTGATCATAGTTCGCGGCTGCTCAGTGACGGCAAAGGCGCAGCATGACTGCGAAAAGTTCATAGCCCACCTGCGGCTACAATTTCCCAGCGCATTCATCAAAGTGACAGGATGCCTCAAACCGGAAAAGCAAACAACAGAGCGTTTGTTCGTCAGCACACCAGACGCACCGATTCGAATAACCCCTCAACAAGGATTTTCGATACACGCTTCGACGGTACGACAAACCGAGACAACGTCAAATGCGACATCCTCCATGCCGAACACCATCCCGTCGATGAATCACTATGCCCTTTCACGGGCATACCTGAAAGTACAGGACGGATGTTCCGGAAGATGCTCGTACTGCATCGTCCCGTCGTTTCGCGGAATGCCAACGTCCATCCCCTTCCACACCGTACTTGAACGGGCCCGTGCATTCCTTGCGGCAGGATTCAGGGAGATTATCCTGGCCGGATGCAATCTATGCCTCTACAAATCAGAAGGTCGAGGCATTGCCGAACTTGCCACCGCGCTTGCAGCACTCGAATCGCCTGGACACAGAATCCGCTTTGGCTCGATAGAGCCCGGAATATGCGACGACCGCATTCTGGATGCGATGGAAGGATCTCCTAACATATGCAGGTTTTTGCACCTGTCACTGCAATCCGGATCCGACAGGATTCTGCAGCTCATGCGGCGGCCATACACGTCAGAGCAAGTACATGCATTCTGCACCAAGGCGTGTCGCAGGCTTGGTCCACGACTGGCGCTTGGAGCGGACATCATAACGGGATTTCCAAGCGAATCGGATTCAGACCACGAGGCGACAAAACGCTTCGTATCGATGAGCCTGCATATGGCCGACGATACATTCTGCCGCCCTGCACAAGAGGCAATTCACTCCCCGTTCATACACCTTCACGTATTCCCATATTCCGAGCGTCCCGGAACCGAGGCGGCAACGCTGACAGGCTCAATCACCACAGAGGTGCGCCGCCGACGCGCAAAGGAAATAGAATCCATCGGATTACGCAACCGTCTGGAATTCGCAAACGCACTCATCGGCAAAACCGTTACCGTATGCGTGGAACGAGGTGGAAGCGGACGCACGGATGAACATCTAAGGTGCATGCTGCACGGGAATGCCGAACGAAAATCCATCGTACGCGCCATCGTCGAAAATTATTCGCTCAAGGACGGTTCCTTATCTGCTATAATACCTACCAAAGCCGATTGAAGCGACGTCCAGCGAGACACCACTTCATGTACGACAAAAGGAGACGCACAATCATGATGACAAGGAAGAACAAAAAAGGCCAGACGATGCTCGAATACATAATCATCGTCGCACTCATAGCCATATCGCTGATTGCGGTGTTCACATATTTCGGCAGAGCCACGGCAAAGAAAGTGGCGGGCGCGACAGAGGCAATCTCCACCGAAGAGGGCGCAAACGCCAAGAATGCCGCCGAAAACATAAGCGAAGACACCATAAAGAGACTTGGCGAAAACTAAGCGGCCATTGCCGTGCGAGCCCTTGCCACAGCAATGCACCGGAAAAGCCGAAACGGGCAGACAGCGCTTGAGTACATACTCGTGTTCACGCTCCTGCTCGCGGCGGCCGGGGCGGCGTATTATTTCATGAGGGCTCCGGCAAGTGTGGCCATCTATTCGACAGACGTGATATGCTCCGAACGGCTATGATGGCCCATCTCACAAAATCCGGTCAGGCCATGATCGAAACGACAATCGCAATGATCGTCGTTCTCATTGTGTTCCTGGCGATGTTCAACCTATCAGACCAAATGCGGGCGAAGCTGCTCGTAGAGAACGCATCCGTGAAATGCGCACGGGCCCGCGCCGTCGGATACAACGATTTCATGCTGCGGAAAATCGCCCGCCTCTCGACGATGCCGGCCGCCGGAAGATGCCTCACGCCATCCGCACACGATGGTGACACGGCATTATCACATGGCGAACGCTACGCACGCATAGGCGACTATCTCGCAAGCGAATACGAGGCCCAAGCGGACGCAATTCTCGATTTCGAGCATTGGCGAGACGGGAACACATCCGTGGCGTGCTCTGCGGATGCGTCCAAAACAACCGCAACGGTAACCCAGCGTCGTCCACGCATCTCTGGCCTCAACATGCTGACAGGGACCACCAGTTCCGAGATGCATGAATATGCGCCAATCTCCGCGACTGGCACGGCCGAGGCACACTACAAGAGCTATCTGCAATGAACGGCGACGCAAGAAGAAGCGGCCAGATGGCAATATTCCTCGTGCTTATCCTTGCGGGGCTCGCGCTACTCTTCTCCCTAAACATCGACATATTCACGTCGTCGCGCTCGAAGATACGTCTGCAAAACGCCGCCGACGCGAGCGCACTCGCACTCGCACGATGGCAGGGGCTGTCGCTGAACATGATTGGGGACCTCAACATCGCGCACATGGCGGCCATATGCGAATCAAACAAAAACGCAATCGCCGGAATCGTGGCGCTCCAGCGCAGCATCGCACGCATGGGGCCTACGGCAGGGTTCAAGGCCGCCAACGACATCGCAAGGGACAATGGCGCGGCCGTATCCTACGACATGACGGCGGCGACCCAGATCGCCGCCGAATTCATGGACGACGAATACAGGAAGATGATCGATGTGGTTTTGCAGGATGGCATCTGCGCAGGCATAGACAATGCCGCGATCCTGAAAGCGGGGGCGATTGACCCAAGGGTTGACCCAGACTTCTACGATGCGATACGGAGCAGAGACTTCCGCACGCTCTGCGTACGCTACTCAAACGGTACACACGGGCTCCCTTCCATCCAGTCCGGCGCCCCAGACCCAGAAGACATACTCCTCTCCGATACTGTCAACGCATGCTTCGGCAGCATAGGAATGGGCTTCACGAGCGGCATCGGCTACGCGAACCACATTGGAACGCTCGTTGCGTTCGCTCGTGAATGCGGATGCGACGAGGCCGTCTCCGGGCCAAAACTCATGGAAAACGCGAACCTCTTCGCGGAATACGGCTGGGGCACATACGATCCGGACGAATGGCGCGAGCTGCCTGACGAATTGAACTTTTCGCGTTTCCCTTGGCTAACGCCACTCCAGGAACGGTACAACACGGCCGGCGGCGCAGCAACCGTGCGGATCGAAGGATCCGTAGCGCTTTCGTCAATCTCCGCACAGACGAACAGCATAGCCGCACTTGCGGCGGCAAAGGCTCTTGGAAGCGTCCGAGGAAACAGAGTCACAGACGCCAATCCCGCACTGATACTTCCGGCATTCGATCAGGCAAGGCTTGTCCCCTTCGCATTCGGCGCCGCAACCGGACGGCGAGGGATGTCGAACCTGCGCCATGTACGGGCGCTGATGGGGCTTCTCGGGCGGAACGGCGGCACGACCGCATACGGGAACCTTCTCGACCTGTTCCATGGAGACGAGTTCAGAAGCACGGCGGACAAATGGTATGCGGACCACGGGCACACGGACGCAGACGGATGCTGTCCACCGGCAAGGCATGGCACGGAACGCGGGGGAGGGACGTCATATGGGATTTGAGCATGGACGCCGCTCAGGCCAAGCCATGGCGGAATTCGTGATCGCACTGCTCGCCATGACCCTAATCATAATGGCCACTGTCGAGTTTCTGCCGATACTCCTCGAAAACTTCGGTCTTCTCAAGGATGTGCGGGAAGAGGCTGGGATCGCCTCAATAACGTCCGAAGCCGGAACGTCCAGAGCCGAAAGGCAAGAGGAATTCGCATCGGACATTCCGGATCTGCTCATGGACAGCGATGCAACATCCGGCCACTTCTCCGAGAGGGTGCACATGCCTGCGGCGAACCTCACCACTTACGAGACCGTACGCATCCCGAGCATCGCCGGCGCAACGGAGACACTGCGCTATTCCAACCGGGCCGGCACATCGGAATTCGTCTCGGCGCGTACGTTCCTTTCGCCAAGCGAGGCCATCGCCCGTACGACAGGAACGCTATCTGGCGCAGGATGGCAGCTGCACCGTATCTGTGCCGATGACGCGAGGCTCTTCACTATTGGCGGCGAGACGGCACCTTCGGCCATCGTCGCCGTGCACGCGATGCAGGCCGCCGAATCAACCGACGACGGCTACGGACCAACGGTGCTCACAATAACGGCGCGTACCGCAGGCGCCACCCTATAGCAAACCCAAATCCAAATATGGTACAATAATGCCATGAAACAGAAAATCGTCTTGATTGCCGCCGTGGTGGCGGGACTGATCGCAGCTCTGCTCACGAGGCTCTACCTGTCCTCAAAGGATTCCGAAATCGCGGACATGAAGACCCGTTTCGAAAAGCGATTCGGGGTGATGGAAGTGCTGTGCTATGCCGAGAACGTGCCGGGAGGAACGGTAATCTCAAAGGGACAGCTTGGAACGATAATCGTGCCGAAGACAGGGCTTAGAGGCCAGGCCCTCACGATGGAAAACCTCGGAGACGTTATCGGGAGAAGAGTCCTGCTTGGACACAACAAGGGCGAAGTGCTATTCTGGGCGGATATCGAAGGCGGCAATCCGAGAACCGTAGGACTCGCCGCCACGATAAAGAAGGGCATGAGGGCCGTATCGATAAACGCCACAGGCGCGGCATCCGTCACCGGCATGGTAAATCCCAACGACCATGTGGACGTGATCGGCACGTTCACGTTCCCAAGCGAAGAATCCGGGAAAAGAGACCAGACCTCTCTTGTCACCTGCACAATACTACAGAATGTCCTCGTCCTCGCAACGGGGAAAATCACCGCAAAGATGGCGGGCAGGGACGGCGACACTCCCAACGGCTCTTACTCCACGGTCACTCTTGAAGTAACCCCACGCGAGGCGGAAATGCTCGCGTTCGCGGAGCAGATGAGAGGAAGACTGTCGCTTTCGCTCCGAAATCGCAGCGATGTCACGTTCGAGAAGGAACTTCCACAGGTCGATTTCGCAAAGATAAGGTCTGAGATCGAAGAACTGAACCTCAAGCGACAGATGAAGGTGACCAAATAAAGCGAAGCCCATGACGCTCACACTAATAAAGCCCGGCGAGCAGCAGCCTGTGACCGAATCACTGGCCGATGGCGCGTACATAATCGGCCGAGGGAATGCGGCAAAGGTTCGTCTGCCGTACGCAGACGTATCGGAACGGCACGCACTCGTTGTCGTGCGCAACGGAACCGCATCGATCGAAGACCTCAAGAGCGCAAACGGCACATACGTAAACGGGAAGCAGATAAGCGGGATTGTGCCGCTCTCCGACGATTCCATTGTGCAGATAGGCAACACCCTGATGCGCATCTCAAGGGGCAGCCCTTCCGAAGACGCCAAGCCCACTCCATCTGCGAGCGAAGAAAAGAATTTGCAGCGGGAAACCGCATCCCATGACATGGCCATGACCGAGCATAAGCCAGACCCGCTCGCCAGCCTTAGGCGCAAGGTAAGGGAACAGATCCAGAAAGAACTCATAGCAAGGATGGATCTGAAGCGACTGACGGCTTCAGGGATAGATCGCGATGGGCTGGAGAGGCAGGCAAAGGAAAAGATATCCGAGATCGTGGCCGAGGTGGAAAAGAGCGGCAGACTACCCAGATCAATCGATCCTGAACGGATAAAGAAGGAAGTCTTCGACGAAGCCCTGCGGCTCGGCCCACTTGAAGACCTGCTGGCGGACGATAGCGTGAATGAAATAATGGTGAATGGCCCGCACCAGGTATACGTAGAGCGGGGAGGCCGCCTCCAGCTCACCGATCTTCAATTCTCGGACGATGCGAGCGTACTCGCGATCATCGAGCGAATCGTCGCGCCGCTTGGGCGTCGCATAGACGAATCCCAACCGTATGTGGACGCAAGGTTGAGCGACGGATCGCGCGTGAATGCGATAATTCCGCCACTCTCCCTATCCGGGCCATCCATAACGATACGGAAATTCGCGAAGAAGAAGCTCACCGTCGAGGATTTCATCCGCTTCGGAACATGGAGCGCAAATGCGGCAATGTTCCTTGATGTATGCGTGAAGCTACGGAAAAACATCGTCGTGGCCGGAGGAACAGGCTCCGGCAAGACGACGCTCCTAAATCTCCTATCTTCCTTCATCCCGCCGACGGAGCGCATCGTGACGGTGGAAGATGCGGCAGAACTCAAACTTGAGCAACCGCATGTCGTTCGGTTGGAGGCGCGTCCGCCGAATGTCGAAGGCAAAGGGGCAGTGACGATCCGCGATCTGGTGAAGAACTGTCTGCGCATGAGGCCAGATCGCATCATCGTGGGCGAATGCCGTGGAGGCGAAGCCCTGGACATGCTTCAGGCCATGAACACAGGTCACGACGGATCGTTGACGACAGTTCATGCAAACTCGCCGCGAGATGTGGTCTCTCGCCTTGAGACGATGGTGCTGATGAGCGGCATGGAGCTTCCCTCACGCGCGATCCGCGAGCAAATCGCAAGCGCGATCGACATAATCGTGCACGAATCCCGCCTTGCGGACGGCTCGCGAAAGGTGACGGCCATAACGGAAGTGACGGGACTTGAGGGACAGCAGATAGTCATGCAGGATCTCTTCACATTCAAGCAGACCGGCATTGACGAGAACGGCAAGATACTCGGCGAATTCAAGCCGACAGGTGCGATGCCTACGTTCTTCGACACGCTCAGGTACAGGGGCATGAGCCTCGATCCGGGGATATTCCAGCCGTGATGACGGAAATCGCCATAATATCGGCCGCATCAATCTGCATCGGCGGCATAGTGGCCTTCATCCTGATGAAGATGGACATCGATGCAGGGCGACGAGGAAAGACCGCATACGCGAAATGGCTAAATGCGCGGTATGTGCAAAAACTGGACGAACAACTGCCGGAGGCTCTCAGCACCATGTCCAACGCCCTTCGAGCAGGATTCTCCATATCCCAGGCATTCGAGTCCGTCGCCGAAGCGGATCTACACCCCATATCAGACGAATTCGCGCTCTTCCTCCAGCAAATGCGGGTCGGCATGAGCTTCGATGACGCGCTCGCGTCCATGGAGAGACGCATCGGGTCAGACGACCTTACGCTCGTGACAACCGCAATCGACATAGCACGCCGAACCGGCGGCAATCTCACGGAGATATTCGACAGCATATCGACTACAATCAGGGGGCGGATGCGGATTGAGCGCAAGGTGCGCACACTTACCGCACAAGGCAAACTTCAAGGACTCATCGTATCGCTGATGCCGGTCGCACTCTGCACGATAATGACGATGATGAAGCCGGGGATGATGATCCCGTTCCTCACCTCCATGAAAGGCTTGATGTGCGTTCTTGTGGCTTCCCTGCTGGTTCTTGCCGGATGGCTCCTCATCCGCAAGATCGTCACCATCAAAGTATGATGGGGAATCAGCGGCTCCAGCGCTTTTGAGGCTGAGGGACGGCGAATATGTCGGGCTTTACGTCCAATCCCCAAGGGCAGTTGCCCACCAGCTTCCCAAGTTCCGACAGGAACTTCTCAGACGGCAAGACCCCACCACCTTCAAGCTCAACGGCTACAACAGTGCCGTCGGCGTAATTCAGGTTCATGCGCAGCGGCAATCCACCTGGGTTGGACATGGCGAGATCCGCGATCGACTTCATCATATCAGCCAATCTTGGATCCTCGTAGCGCAAATCCACATGAAGATAGTTGGAGAACGTGGCGATGCCGTCTGATAACGGATAGGCCTCCCTCAGCAGGAACTGCAGACCTTCCTCTTCCTCATGCGTGGTGCGATCCATGCGGTGCATGAGTTCCCCACACACAAGCACAGGGGTTTCGACGGCACCAGGCATCCAATCCTTCATCTTCTCGTAGCTTGCCGCGAAAGCCAAGGCCTCCATCTCATCATGGCTGTCATCAATCTGAAGGATCGCCCATGGTTTCGGCTCCCCTTCCGGGCCTTTAGGCTTGGACATCCTCACCTGACAGGACTTCAAGAGCCCACCCAAACGCACGGGAACACGCACCTGACGCTCGGAACGCACCTCCTCCATCATCGGGATATGCGGAGGCTTGCCGATGGAGAACGTGGACAGCTTGCCAAGCAGATGCTCATACGCGCCAAGGGGATGCCCAGTGAGGTACATTCCAAGCAACTCGCGTTCAAGCCTGAAGTTCTCGGCGGCGAGCCAGCGCGGGCAATCCACAAGATCGTCATCGGTCACGGTGGTATCGACGCTTGCGTCGAGTACGTCAAAGAAGCTCCCCTGCGAACTTCCCTTTTCCTTGGCAAGTTCAGCGGCGCGGCGCATCGCGAATTCGGCATTGCTGAAGTAGCGGGCCCGGTGGAATGCAGGATCTGCGGCGGAAAACGAATCGAATGCGCCGCATCGCGCCAGGTTCTCGACAACCCGGCGATTCAATGGCGCAGGGCCCTTCTTGCCGTCTGGCCCAGTCACTGCGCCGCCAAGGCGGATGCAGAAATCCATGAAGCCCTTGTATGGGCCGTTCTTCTCCCTTTCCTCAACGATGGCATCCGCCGCCGAGGCTCCAACGCCCTTTATCCCCGCAAGGCCGTAGCGGATCGCCTTCTCGCCCTTCACCGGGGTAAACCGCGCGAAGCTGCTGTTGACGTCGGGGCTGCGCACCTCAAGCCCCATCGCGGCCGCCTCAGCGACAAAGCCGGGCAGCTTGTCGAAGTTTCCTATTTCCGACGATATCTGGGCGCACATGAATTCCGCCGGATAATGCGCCTTGAGGTACCCGGTCTGGTATGCGACCCATGCGTAGCACACGGCGTGCGACTTGTTGAAGGCGTATGACGCGAACTTCTCCCAGTCAGACCAGATCTTCTCGATAAGCTCCTTTGCCGTCTTCTCGTCCTTCCACTTGTCCACGCGGAAGTCCTTGTTCTCAAGGCATCCCTTCATGAACTTCGCCTTGAGCTCATTCATTATGTCCATGAGCTTCTTGCCCATGGCCTTGCGGAGCTTGTCGGATTCGCCACGAGTGAATCCGGCGAGCCTCCGCGACAGAAGCATCACCTGTTCCTGATAGACCGTGACCCCATACGTATCCTTGAGGTACATCTCCATCAGAGGATGGTCATACGTGATTTTCTCGCGCCCCTGCTTCCTGTTTACGAAAGTCGGGATGTAGTCCATCGGGCCCGGACGGTACAGGGCGTTCATTGCCACAAGATCCGTAAGACGCTCCGGCTGTAGGGCGATGAGCCATTTCTTCATGCCCTCGGATTCGAACTGGAACAGGCCCGTGGTCTCGCCTCGCCCAAACAGCTCATATGTCGCCTTGTCATCGTCCGGTATCTTGTCCGTATCGATATCGATGCCATGGAACTGCCTTATCAGTGCAACGCACTCTTTCTCCACGGTGAGCGTCTTGAGGCCAAGGAAGTCCATCTTGAGGAGTCCCACTGGCTCAACGTAGTGGCCATCATACTGCGTTGTAAGCAGGCTTTCGTTCTCCGTTGGCATCACGGGGAGCGTATCAATCAGCGGATCGCGTGAGATGATGACGCCGCATGCGTGAACGCCAGGCTGTCGTATGCACCCGTCAAGGCGCACGGCACGCTCCATTAGCGTCTTTACGGTGCCTTCGCATCCCGGCGCAACGACATCCTTTATCGGCTGGCCATCGAGCGCCGCCTGCAGGTTCGCACCCTCCGGGAAATTCCACTGTCCAGTCTTCTTGTCCTTTCCGAGGGCCTTGCGGAAAGTTATCTTCGGCGTATCGGGGACGAGCGCGGCAAGCCTGTTCGTATCCGCAAGGGGATATTCCATCACGCGCCCGACATCCTTTATGGCGCTCTTGGGGGCCATCTGTCCAAACGTGACAATGTGCGCGACATGATCCTGCCCGTACTTCTGCGTCACGTACTCCAGCACCTTGCCACGGCCGGAGTCGTCAAAATCGACGTCGATATCCGGCATCGATATGCGGTCTGGATTCAGGAACCGTTCGAACAGCAGATCGAACTTCAGCGGATCCACATTCGTTATGCCGAGCGCATACGCAACGGCCGCCCCGGCCGCGGATCCGCGTCCGGGACCTACCCACACGCCCATGTGGCGCGCCGCATCGATGTAGTCGTGCACGATCAGGAAGTATCCGGGGAATCCCATGGTGCGGATGGTGTCAAGCTCGAACTGCACCCGCTCTTCGGTCTCCTTGGGGAGCGGATCGCCCCATCTACGCTTCGCTCCGGCCCATACGATATTCGCAAGGTACTCGGCCTCGAACTGTATGCGGATGGCCTTGTCGTAGCCGCCGAACTTTTCGACGCGCCCTTCGGGATACATACCCTTCAGCGTATCTTCGTCGTATTTCTTGCGGAAATCATCCTCCGTCCCGAACGATGCCGGTATGTCGAACTTCGGCATGATGGCGTCAGAATCAAGCGCATACTCCTCGACCCGTTCGGCGACATCAAGCGTGTTGCGCATGAACTCCGGGTTCTCGGGGAATATCTTCGCCATCTCCTCCAGCGGCTTGAACCATTCCTCGCCGGTATACACGAGACGGCCCCTCTTCGTCGTGGCGTCGTCATCGTCGATCCTCGGCGGATCGCTCATCTTCTTGCCGGTGGAGAGCGCAAGCAGCACATCGTGTGAATCGTTGTCGTCGGCGTTGAGGAAGTGCACGTCGTTCGTCGCTATTACGCGCACGTCAAGCTTCTTCGCCAGCTCAATCACGCCTTTCGTGACAAGCCGCTGACGATGCCACACGCCATTGGGTGCCCCATTCATCTCAGGATGGATCTTCGACCTGTGCTCCATCACCTCAAGCGAGAAGTTCTCCCCGAAAAGATCCTTGTACCACCGCACCACGCGTTCCGCCTCGTCCATTCGTCCGGCTATGATTGCGCGGGCGACCTCGCCGGCTATGCAGGCCGAAGAGCAGTGCAGTCCTTCGTGGTACTTCTCAAGCAGCGCATGGTCTATGCGCGGCTTGTAGTACATGCCATGGATGTGGGCCTCCGATATGAGACGCACGAGGTTGTGGTAGCCCACTAGATTCATGGCGTGAAGACAGAGGTGGAACTTGGTCTCCGTCTTGTCGCGCTCAAGGTGGCTACGGTTGGTTATGTACGCCTCGCACCCAAGGATGGGCTTTATCTTGGGTAGGCCCTCGAAGTTCTTCTTCGTAGATCGGCACGCATCGTAGAATGCCTTCAGCGCGAACAGGTTGCCGTGATCCGTGACGGCAAGCGCAGGCATCCCCCACTTGCGGGCCTTCTCGACAAGCGGGACTATCTGGCACTGCCCATCCAGCAGCGAGTACGTGGTATGCAGGTGAAGATGTACGAAATCGCTCACATCACTTCACCACGAAGTTGACCATGCGCTTGGGTACGGCAATCACCTTGACAACGGTCTTCCCCTCAAGGAACTTCGCGACTTCCGGCGCGGCCTCGGCCAGAGTGCGCATCTCTTCGGCAGTGGCCGTGACCGGCACCCTGATGCGTCCGCGAAGCTTGCCCATGACCTGCACCGGAATCTCAACCTCGTTCTCGACAAGCGCGGAGGCATCGTAGCGCGGCCAAGGCTCATAGGCGAGCGAATCGGCATGGCCGAGGAAAGACCAGAGCTCTTCTCCAAGGTGCGGAGCGAACGGCGCAAGGCAAAGCACGAACTTCTCAAGGCATTCACGCGGAAGCCCCTGACCGGCCTTGGCAAATCCCTCGGCATCGTTGATGAACACCATCATCGCAGAAATGGCGGTGTTGAACGCAAGTGCCTCCAGATCGTCTCCGACCTTCTTGATCATCGCATTGAGCGACTTCGCCTCCGGCTTCGTCATCTCGCGGCTCGCCAGAGGCGTCTCCGTGACGAGACGGTTCGCCCGCTTGAGGAACCTGAACACGCCCTCCACGCCTTTCGTGGACCATGGCTTGACAGCCTGAAGCGGCCCCATGAACATCTCGTAGAGACGGAGCGAATCGGCGCCATAGTCGTTTACGACATCGTCTGGATTGACGACGTTCTTGAGCGACTTGGACATCTTGGCAGGGAACTCCACAAGAGGCTCTTCCTCTCCGCCCTCCTCTGCGCCATACGGCTTGCCGTCTCGCCAGACAACCTTGTCCGTCGGGATGAGCACGCCACGAGACGTCTTGAACGCCGTACCGAGGATCATCCCCTGATTGACGAGACGGTGGAACGGCTCGCTCGTCGGCACGAGTCCGAGATCGAAAAGTACCTTGTGCCAAAAGCGTGCATAGAGAAGGTGAAGGACAGCATGCTCCGCGCCGCCAACGTACAGGTCTACGGGTAGCCACTTCTTCAGCAGCTCAGGATCCGCAAACGCCTTCTCGTTGTGCGGGTCGATGTAGCGGAGGTAGTACCAGCACGAACCGGCCCATTGCGGCATCGTGTTCGTCTCGCGCTTGCCCTTCTTTCCAGTGGTGGGATCAACGACGTTCACCCAATCCTCAGCCTTCGCAAGCGGCGGCTCTCCAGTGCCCGTGGGCTTGTAGTCCTGAAGCTCGGGAAGCGTGAGCGGAAGATCCGATTCATCCACCAGCGACTGCGTGCCATCTTCCCAGTGGATCACGGGGAACGGCTCTCCCCAGTAGCGTTGACGTGAGAAGAGCCAGTCGCGCAGCTTGTACTGCGTCTTGGCGCGTCCAACGCCCTTCTCCTCAAGCCACGCGATCATGGCTTTGCGGGCCGCGTCCACGCCCATGCCGTTCAGAAATCCGGAGTTGACCATCACACCGGTGGCGATGTCGGTGAAAGCCTCCGTACCCGTGTACGGAACGCGCGCCGACGCAGATGCATCGGACGCAACAAGTTGCGTCCCTCCCGTGGCAGGGGCGACAACCTGATAGATGGGCAAGCCGAAAACCTTCGCGAAATCGAAGTCACGCTCGTCATGCGCCGGTACGGCCATGATCGCGCCCGTGCCGTACGAGGCAAGCACATAGTCCGAAATGAAGACGGGAAGCCTATCCCCGTTCACCGGGTTTATCCCAACGACCCCATCAATCCGCACACCGGTCTTTTCCTTGTTGAGTTCGGTGCGCTCAAGGTCGCTTTTCGCGGCGGCCTTCCTCTGGTATGCGCGAACCTCGTCGGCATTCTTCACAGCGCCAGATTCCAACCACTTCGCTACAAGCCTGTGCTCGGGAGACAGCACCATGTATGTGGCTCCGAAAAGCGTATCGCAGCGCGTGGTGAACACCGTCACGACATCACTTACGCCACCTACCGCCTCAACCTTGAAATCGACGAGCGCACCCGTTGACTTCCCGATCCAGTTGCGCTGCATCTCCTTGATGCTCTCCGGCCAGTCAAGGCC
>CAVJWR010000023.1:0-9115 GCA_963653155.1 Limosilactobacillus gorillae | reverse complement strand
CCAGATCGTCTATGAGCCGCTGTGCGTACTCTGTTATCTTGAGCATCCACTGGCGCATTGGACGGCGCTCCACCGGGTGGTTCCCGCGTTCGGAACGCCCGTCTATGACCTCTTCGTTCGCGAGAACCGTGCCAAGCGCGGGGCACCAGTTCACCGGCACCTCTGCGACATAGGCGAGTCCCTTTTTGTAAAGCTGCTCAAATATCCACTGCGTCCACCTGTAGTACTTGGGGTCTGTGGTATTGACCTCGCGATCCCAATCGTACGAGAAGCCGAGCATGCGGATCTGGTCGCGGAAGCGGTCTACGTTCTTCTTCGTCGTCACGGCGGGATGGGTACCCGTCTCCACCGCATACTGCTCCGCCGGCAGGCCGAACGCATCCCATCCCATCGGATGCAGCACGTTGAAGCCCTTCATCCGCTTGTAGCGGCACAGGATGTCGGTTGCGGTGTATCCCTCCGGATGCCCCACGTGCAATCCCGCTCCGGACGGATACGGGAACATGTCAAGACAGTAGAATTTTGGCTTTTTGCTGTCCCAGGTATCGCACTTGAACGTCTTGTTCTTCAGCCAGTAGGCCTGCCATTTCTTTTCAATGGCGGAGAAATTGTAATCCATTTTATTATCTTGTTACTTACGGTGTGCCGGAACCCGATGGGGGATTCAGCAATGCATTCTTGTCGTTAAGCTGATAGATCGTAACCGGGCCGAGCGTTTCATCTATCGTGAAGCGGTAGAATGGGGTGGCGTTCGGGAAGGATTCCCAGTCGTAGCCTGTGTCGGCCGGGGCAGGAAGCTCGATGGTGCGTGCGAACGGATTCGAGGAATCGGGTGCGCCAAAACTCTCCGGGCACAGGGTGAACCACCGGATCGGCCTCCACACGTTGTTGACGATGCCGTTCTGGAGTGCGCCTTCAACCTTGAATGTCGCGGAAGTCCAGGACGATACATGCTCGTTGTAGTTAGAGCTGACGGATCCCGGCTCAAGGCCACGCAACGTGTATGGAGGATACGCCGCATTTGTCACGCGGTTGGAAATCATCATCGAGACGGTGACAAACACATTGGTGATCGTCACGCCGTCCAAATCACGCGTGACGGTGGTGCCAACCGCAGAAGCCCCATTGCCGCCTCCCATTCCGGCCCGCAGGAGCCATTCCCAGCTGCTGGACGACGTACTCACCGGCGGTATATCGAGCCAATACATCTCCTTGAGGGAAAGCAGCATCTCCGAACCGTCCGGCTTCATCACCTGGTTGTTATCCATGCCATAGAATCTGGCAAGTTGGATGTCGCCCTCCTCGTAGTTCTGCAGCCAGTCGAGAACCGCAGGGTAATACGGATCGTCAGAGGCGATTCCGCCGTTTGCGGCATCCGGTATCTTTGGCGAGATTGCCGTGGAGGCCGTCACGAAGAACTTTCTAGACGAATCCTCGGCAACGGTCATGTTCGAAAGGTCGAGAGTCCACAGTCCCGCGCTATTCTTGGTGTATGGCCCAGTCACGGCGGCACCCGGCTCTCCGTAACTGTTTGTCACGACGGATGCGATGTCGAACCAGTTCTGCACCTCGTACACGACGCTTGTGCTGTATGTGCCCGTCAGGACATCCTGCGGAACGATCAGCACCGCCGAACTGGATCTCACCGAGCCGGTCTTGACCCAGAGGGAGTTACGGCTACCGGAATCGACAGAGACATAGACCCACAGATGGCTACCCTCCGGCGGCTCGAAATACGAAGGGTCAATTGTCTGGGCTGTACCATCCACAAGGCTGTTCAGCCGCCCCGGCGTATGGACCATCCAGTTCGTCCAGCAGGAGATGGATTCGCCATGGCTCCTGTAGACACCGAGCGAATAGTCAGTCGCCTCCGTGCCGTTGCCGTCTGCTCCGGCGTATATCCACGCATCGTCATTGAGCGCGGCCTTTACCACCCGCAGATAGTTCGTTCCGTCATACGTGTAGCTCACGCGGCTTGTAGATGTATTTGTGCACATGAACACGATCTCGTGCTCCACGATTCCTGTCGGACGCAACAGGCGCACCGCATACGGATACCGCACATTCAGCACACCGTCGTTGAACACGCTCTCGCTCCATGCGCCATCATTGAGGTACTTGTGCTCGGCGGTGTTGTACGTGCCGGCGGACTTCGTCTGTGGAGACTGGATGGCGATGAACGCATACTGGCTCGCGCCATTCTCCGTCTTGCTGGAGACGACGTCGCCATAGCCGAATGAGGCGAGCGGATGACTCACTATCTTCGTGTCGTATGGCAGGTAGTCTATCGACCACCCTGTGAGGCTAAGGCCCTGCGGCACGGCGACTTCGATGTACTGATGCTTGGCATCGTTCAGGTCTCCATACCTGAACATGTTTATCTCGTTGATCCAGGCCCTCTTGGGGGATATCTCGTCAAGGATCGTATATGCGCACGTCGCACCGCTACGGTTATACGGGCTGCCGCCGACGAACACGTACCACGACGGCTCTGTCCAGTCCGCGCCAACCTGCATGACGCGATCATGCTCGATTCCATTCCTGTCGTTGTACTTCACATAGATGTGGTACTGCACTATCTCGAACCCACGGGGACCCGCTATCTGCGGAGGGATCAGCGTGGAGGCATCCGTCGGGGAGCTGTGGTACACGAGGTTATTCTCCGACCAGTCCTCTGCCTTCACAAGCTCTATGCCGAGGTTCGCCCCGCTCGCGTCCTTCCAGTTCACGTAGCCCCAAGGGCTTTCGCCCGCATACCACGACATGAACACGCGCACCGAACTGCGGTCAAGCTCTTCGTCGAGTCCGGCGGGGACAAGCTGCACCTGCATGCCGAACGATTCGTTCAGGAGCGGCTGCACGTCCGCACTCTGTGCCTTGTCTGCCGAGAGGGCTTTGGTATCGGTCTTTGTCGTGCCGTTGAAGCGGTACGGACGCGGCGGATACGCAAAGGCAAGTCCCGGCGTCATCGGCTGCATCACCGTAACCTCGTCAAGCAACACACGCTGTATGGGCACTGGGTTCAAAGTGCTTCCCGTGGAGCCGAACGGCATCTTGGAATCGGCCTGGTGATGCCGCCCCTCTGCGGCGGCGAACGCACTGAGGCGCACAGCCGTGAAGCTGGAATAGTCGCTCGGCATACGCCAGATATGCTGCACAAAGAGCGGCGACTCTGCAGAGATCTCAATGTTGGTGATCACCGTCCACTTGTCGTCATCCTCCTCGTTCGGATCGGCACTGCCGGAGATCGACACCCACCCGTTCACGCCATTCGTCTCAAGCATGCGGGCATTGAAGATAACCTGGCCGATCCCGTTCGTGAAATTCGGGGTCTGCACGAACGGGTCGTGCTTCGAGTACTGCGCCACATCCGGATCCTCTGCGAACAGAGGATCGTCATCGCCTGTGCCGGCAACACCAGAGAAATTCAGAGAACAGCTCCTTCCAGAAAGCAGCCCCGCAGTCACGTCGTACGTGTGGTCGTACAGTGAACCATATTCGCGGGCATCCGTGGACATGATGTTCCACCCCCACCAGCTACGGTCATCAAGCTGAGGCTCGTCTATGGCCACGAGCGCGGTTATCGCGACTGCGCCATAAAGCGAGTCAAGGTTGTTCGTGGAGCCTACACGGGCCGTAGCGACAACGTTGGTATCCATCAGCACACGCGCGATTCCGGATATCGGTGCCCGGTATCCGATAAGCACATTGGTGTTGCCTCCGGCGCGTTCCGTGGCGGACATTTTGGAGAAGTCTATGAGGCCCTTGTCGTGCCAGCCGCCCTCAAGCAGCAGGGAGCGGCCCTCGATGTTACTCTCGTTCACGCCATTCGTCATCACCTGTACGCGGAGCAGTGCGTTGGAGTCCGCCCATTTCCACGAGATGCCGAGGGACGAAATACCGTTCATGAACGGCGTACGCACCGCCATCGGCGAGGTAGGCGATCCGCGCATCGGCTGGAGAAGCACCGCACGGTCGCTCACGCGCACGTGAATCGCCACGAGGCCATCGCCTCCGCGTCCACCGCGTGTAAGCCAGTTGCGGGCGGAGTTGCCGCCGCTGTTGACGATCGCATGGATCGAACCGCCGCCACCACCGCCGCCGAGGCCATTCCTCGCGTTGTCGGCCCACGTGGCGGTGTTGTACGTGGCGGACATCGCATCGCCGTCGCTGCCGCCATCGCGTCCCTTTCCGGGTCCGCCGCCCGCGCCATAGCCATAGTATGCGACATTGGATGGAACGTTCGTTCCGCCGCCGCCGCCGCCACCACCACCCATGCCGTCGCTGTCGCTCAGACCATAGATGGACTTGATCGCGTCGCGGATCACCTCGCTCGGAATGTCCCTGATCTTGAAGCCCGTGCCGCCGAGACCCGCAACGCCGGTCACACCAGCCGTACCGTGCCCGCCATCGCCGCCATGCACAAGTATATCCTCAGTGCGGAGCGGAGCGCTCGATACGCCACGGTAGACGACGAGACCGCCGCCACCGCCGCCACCAGCAGACTCGTTTCTGTTCGTCACGCCCGCACCCATTCCTGAACCATAGGCGGCGTAACCGGAAGAATTGATGGTAGCCGCACCAGTCGTCGAGACACTATAGCGGGCCGAACCACCGCCAGCACCCCTTGTCGAAGTACCGTTTCCGCCTTGCACGAACACGGTGTTACCGCTGTTACCGTCACGCCAGTTGCCGCCGCGTCCGCCGCCATAGCCGCAATATTCGGTGTATGCGGTGCCGCTTGAGCCAAGCTGCCTAATGCGCAGATACGAGTTTCCGCCATTGCCGGAAGCGTTGAACCAATTGCCCTGCACTGTCTTTTTCGTGCCCTTTGTCGGGTCATCGTTCCATCCCGATGGGGTGCCGCCCGAACCAACATACACACGGATTTCCTCTCCAATGTTGAAGGATGCGGAGTTGGTTATCGCAAACGCGCTACCGCCGCCACCGCCACCTCCGCCAGCACCACCGGCACCGCCAGCACCAAGACCAAACGCACCCATGAGCGTCATGTTCGCGGACGGGATGAATCTCGCGTAACTGCCCAAGGCACCCTTGACTGTGTTGGTGAACACGTACACATAATCGTCGGTCGTACCCGGCACCTTGTACACGACATAGCCGCACTGCGTGATGGTGGCATTGGGATCGTTCGTTGAGGCGCCGCCGCTCTTGTACACGTCATTCGTACTGGAGGTTATCCATCCGTGCGAATACGCCCAATCGCCCATCTCGCCAAGCGAATCCGAACTCGTCTCAGCAGTCCACTGCGAAAGCTGCAGGTCGTCCACAACCACATCGATGCGGGAATCATCCTGCGAACCGCCAACGGAAAGCTTCACGTTGCAGCTTTCGAGCGTATGCGGGGAGAATACGAGGTTCGTCGGCTGATAGCTTGAAAGGTCAAGCTCAAGGCCTGTGGGAGTCCAGTCCGACGAATTGCCCGATGGCGCGGTAAGCAGCTTAAGTTTCTGCGAAATCGGCGCCGCGCACACGCCATACTCCCATGTGCCGATGTATGTCGGTTCTCCAGGGTAATAAGTCCGATGCTCGTCAAACGTAATCATGCGATATGGCGATACAGAACCCCACTCTCCATTCTTGACGGAGTCTCGCTGAAGCGTTGGTGATGTGAATTTGTTAGCCGCATTATAGTATGGACCGACCGATGAAATGGTGTATTTGGTCAATGCGCCAAACGCGGCCGGACATTCCGTCGAGCAGACGCCATAGGAGCCTTTCGAGTGGTAAAGATTGTTGTATATAGAAACGCCATTTACCTCATTCGTCTCAATCTCATTGTCCGTAACCGAAATGTTGAACATTCTGCCGGACGTCCTCATGTCCTGCAAAACCGCATTTTGAAGCAGACGATCTCCCGTAAGGCCCGAATATGCCGCAACCTGATCCCTTGAGATTGCCCCTTCAACATACGTTCCATTCGCCGTATTGTAGGCGGCCACGAATACGCTCGTCCACTTGCCGTTGTCAGCCACAGTGCTATCTGCCACCGGGGCAAGGAAATTGCCCTGATTGTAGTTCCTATCGGCGGCAGTTGTACCATAGCCGCTCACATTGCCGAGACGGCGAGACGCAAGCTTCTTTGACTGCCAGTAACGACTTCCATCCGCTCCCTTTACGATATTCCAACGGTATATGGCAAGCTCCAGCAAGCCGCCCGTTGCACTCCACATGCTGCCCTGAGAGGCCGCCCATACGCGGGAAATGCGCACCTCATAGCAGCCGTAGCTTGGGCGATAATACGCGACAAGCGATATGGAGGGCGACCCGAAAGATATGTCATTGCGTTCCGGACGATTGTTGTGCTGAGGCATATGCGTCATCGTAGCCTTGGCGGAAAGCGCATAATTGGAATCGGAAAAGCTATCAAGGTTGCAGAAGAAGTCTCCGAACTCAAGGTACTGGGCAAGGCGGGCAGTGAAGCTGATGGTACCGATGCCGTTCGGCCTGTCGGTCGGGTCTATGAGCGCGATCGAGCCGTTTCCCCGCCCTTGCAACTGGAGGGCCATCCCGTTCACGGCACGGTTCGTCTGGGCCGTGAAGAAGCCGTTGATGTACATGCCGTTGTCGAACGTCCATCCGTTCGGGGTCTTCTGGTTCTGCCCGAACGGCACGTTGAACGGAAAATCCTCATTGCCGGCGTAGGCATCGAAGTTTTCCCACCACCATGCGGAAGATGAACGGGAAAGTTCCCATGCGCTCGTATCGAGATTGTAGGCGGTCTTTGCGCGACCGACGTACGTCGTGTTCACGTAGTCGCCAACGTACTTGTTCTCCTCGCCGGGCCGAGGTGTCCAGAGGTTGAAGTCCTGATACTCGGCGTGGTTGATGGTGAAGGTCTTCGCCTCGTCGTTGAAGTCTATGGACAGGTATCCGGTAGAGCAGTCGAGCGAGAGATCCGTCTCGCCTCCCTCTGGGATTGAATCAAGCACCTTGTATCCGTCCGGTATGCGGTCAATCTCTGGCATGTACCATGTACGGGATTCCTCCACTGGGGTGAAGCCTCCGCTCTCCCAGCGGTTCTTGCCCACGATGCGGATGTGGGCTATCTTGCCGATGTAGTTCGTGCGTGTATCCACAAACCCGCGCCACATGTTACTCGCCGTAAGCTCCATCGTCCAGTCGTTCGTGACGCTCGCCAGGGCGGCGAGATTCGTGTACACTTCCGTGACGATGTGCATTTCCTGCCAGGGAGACGCCCCCGCGCGGATTCGGGCCGTATAGTTTGTCGTGCACTGCACATAGGTTTCCGCCGCAGTGTCGTCAGGGAAATCAATCTGCGAATTGTTCGCAAAGTCGAGGTACTTGTACCGTGTGCCAGAGACCCACGCTCCGTAGGAATACTCGATGTCTCCAATACGATCCGGCACATCTATCGCGGAATCCCACACAACGTTGGTGCCGTTGAGGATCGAAATGTTCTCCGACACGTTCGTCTTCCATTCGCCAAATGCCTGATCAAGATAGCGCCAACGGTAAACGCATTCGGCCTTCGATACGGACGCCTGTGGCTCAATCCATGGCGGAGCACCGTTCGTGACGGCGGAAAACGCCATGCGCGGCCTGACATCCGCGACGCCTACGCCTAGAAGTGGCTCCGAGAATGCGCCCACATAGCCGAGATCCGCACGTCTGCCATTCTTCCGATTATCGGTATCGGGCAGGACTACCGACTTGATTCCTGAAGAGGATACCTCCGCAACAACGCCGGGATAAGAAGCGACAATGTTGTCTATAAAGATTGTATTGTAATAGTCAAGATTTGAATCTCTCTGCACATTCAGGCGCCTAATCCTGAAACGCATAGGTGTGCGTTCTTCGCCAGAAGCGGGCGTATAACGCACTCGGTAATACATCGTATCCCGGTAAGACGTGGTCTTGAGCGGAATGACAGTGACCCCTGAATGCTCAAGCGTGACAGTGGACTTGTCATTGACAACAAAGACATCACAAGGAACTGCCCTCCAATTATAATGTTCAAAGTCAAGGCCATCACCAAACGTCTCATCTGCCTCATATTCGGGCTTTATGTCGTATGCAACTTCAAGGCATATCTCGTCTGGATCCGACACGCTAAAACCATTGACCGCATCAAAGAATACATTGCCAACACCTTCGGCGTAAAAGGGTGAATACACACAGGAATCACTTGTGCAACGCATCGTAATATGGGCAACCTGCTTTATGCCGCCAAGATTCGCCGCTCCGCTCTTCCATGTGGAGGGAATCGGAGCAGTAGCCTTAGTTGCATCAATGGGCTGACACGTATCCGACCACGGGAGATAGTTTCGCGAACCATTGTTCCCTGTGGTAGCGTTGTATCCTCCAGATCCGGTACGACATTCATTCAATGTCCAAAGTACCCTATACGCTCCAGATGAATCAATCTTTTGCCGCAACTCATGATTCGATCCCGGCAAAAGGTTAAGATAGGTTTTGGCTAGGCCTGACGGTTCTGGCGTAACATCATCATGCCACCAATACGTGCCGCCAACGGCGACATCATTCACGTTTGTGGTGTAGTAGCCCTGCCCCTCTATGGGGCAACTGGGGTTCGTGTCGTCATTGAGCAGAAGGACACGCGACGATGCGCGTGGACCGAGGTTCGTCAGCGACTGGTACGTGTAGTCCTCCGCACGGGCGCAGAGGAACACAGCGCACAGTGCGCATAGCGCGGCGGCACCTCTTTTGAGGCTCATATGTCTTATGTTGCGCATGGCTTACCGAAATCTATGTTGAAAATCATTTGTTCAGGGTACAGTTCGCCCATACCCAAATCGGTCGTAGAATATCATAACCGATGGCATTACGCAAGAGTGGATAGTGGATAGATGGTAGATGGTAGTTGGGTAGTGGGGTAGTGGATCTACGATTTGCGATTTTTCGATTTACGATTGCATTTGGGGATTGAGGCATTTGAAGATTTTATTTCGATGCCCCCACCACCGGCACGGATGGTAGGGCGATTTCGATGAAATCGCCGCAGAGGGACAGAGCGGGCAATTTATGATTTACGATTGTGCGATGAAGGTGAGAGGTTGTGTCCGCCTTTATGATAGGTTAACACTTGCTTCTTGAATTCAAGAAGGGAAGC
>CAVJWR010000022.1:2090-36211 GCA_963653155.1 Limosilactobacillus gorillae | reverse complement strand
GAGCGTACCCAGCGCCATCTGCACTGCGCAGGCCGACACCGACGAGATGCATGCTGAATGCCAGCCGGCGAACGGCTCCGCGAAGTTCATCCGCACGCAGAACGCTGCGGCATAGGCGGCCAAAAGGACCGCGATGTCAATTACGGCTATCATGTCACGGCACGTGTCACGATCCCGGATGGCACGGCTTGCCGCCGGCCTTGCACAACGGGCATTCGGAGGGTTCCCACGTCACTGGGGTCATCTGCACAAGCGAGAACATCGGGATCCTGCCGAACTTGACCTTCCCCGCACTGCGATCCAAAAGAACCACGACACCCGCGACCTTCGCGCCGGCTGCCTTCACGAGATCTATGGTCTCCTGCACTCGACCGCCCTTTGTTACTACATCCTCAGCCACCACATAGCGCTCACCCTTCTTGAGCGCGAAACGGCGCATGGCCAGCTTCGTCAGGGGCTTCCCGGTTGCGTCCTTTTTGTCACCATCCTGAACCTTCTCGGCAAACACGCACTTCACGTCCAACGCCCGGGCGACTTCGTGTCCGACGAGGATTCCGCCTACCGCCGGCGAGATCACACCGTCAATCCGCTTGCCGAGCTTGCCGCTCTTGACGGCGCGGGCCGTGACCTCCCTGCAAAGCTTCTCCGCTATACGCGGATAGCGCAGCACGTTCGCACACTGGAAATAGCGGTCTGAATGGAGTTTTGAGCGGAGCTCGAAGTGTCCGGACAGCAACGCCCCCGTCTCTTCGAAGTATTTCAGGACCTGTTTCTCTGTCATTGCATGATCTCCTTGAGTGTTTTCATTCCATCTACGGAAAGCATCTCTTCGCGGCTGAATGCCGCCGATTTCCCGGCCTTTTCGCTCGAACCTGCGGAGCGTACGTCAATCGCCCTCGTAGAGAGCGCCGGAACCTCCATCCCCATCGTGGACGGCAAAAGCGAATATGTCTCGACGTCAGGCGGCGGGAGCCGTGACGGGGCAGGTGCCGCATCATTCATGATCGGGAATTCCGGCGCCGCAATCGAATCGTCGAGAAGCGGGATGCCCGAGTCGAGCCGTCCTATCGCCAACCGGCTGCGGGCCTCGCTGCGCACCTGCCATGAGGTGCGAGCGGCATCAAGGCAAGTCGCATACGCTTCCGGCGACAGCGTGACGAAAGAGGCGAACGGCCTGTCGCGCCCATCTGCCATCAGGGCAGGCTTCGCCGCGCCGCTGGGGAACTGCATGCCCAAGAAGGCAAACAGCGAAAGCAGCCCGACGATATGGACGGCATCGCGCATCAGTCCCGCTTCTCCGCAACCTGGACGTGCGATATGCGCACCTTCCTCGCAAGCTCCATCACGCGCATGAGGTCTCCCGCAGGCACCCGCCTGTCGCAGAGAAGCGTCAGCGTTCCGCACCTTGTCTCGAAAGAGCGTTCGCCAAGGCGCTTGGAGAGCCCTTCTCCGCTCGCCGGATCGGAAAGCACATACCGCGCATCATCAAAGAACACGAGACTCCCTTCAGGCTGGGTTCCGTTCGCCCCGCCCGGAAGCAGCAACGCCACAAGTCCGGGATTGGATGAATCCGACATGGAAGTATCAGGAAGGTCGAGCGACACGGCAGGAGCGGGCGCAAGCGAACTGTACAGGAACGAGAACATCGCCATGATCAGCACAAGCGTCAGCCATGGCGCCATCAGCACGAGGCTCTTGAACCATGCGCCATTCATGCGCCCGCACCTCCAAGCCTCGACACGATATCGCGCACGGTGGCATCGAGATCTGCCGCGAGGTGCTTGAGCCTCGCCCTAAGCAACGCGTGCATGACATGCACGAACACGGCCACGAGCAGCCCTGCGGCCGCACACGCAAGGGCAGGCCCCATGGCCGGTATCAGGTCCGCCCTCGTGGCAAGGGCATTCCCCGAAATCGCCGCCAGGGCATGGGCAAAGCCGACCATCGTCCCAAAGAGCCCAAGAAGCGGCGATATCTGCGCGACGGTCTGCAGCACGGAAAGGCGCCGCGAGAACCGGCTGGCCTCTGCCCTTGCCGCAACCTCTGCCGCCTCCCTGATTGCGGATGCCGACTCGCGCCGATGCCGAAGCGCCGCCGCCACCACCCTCGCCACCGGCGTTGGGGTCTCATCGCATATCGCCAAAGCCTCCCTCTCATTCTCCTTGGAGATGAGGTTCGCCACGCCCGCCATGAAATCCACGTAGACAACGTGCGCCCGCCGCAAGTCAATGAACCGGACGAAGAATATGGCCGTGGAGGCAAGCCCTATCAGCGCTATCGTCCACAGCACCGGCCCTCCAGAAAGCATTACCGAGATCATCAAGCCCCACCTTTCTTCCTGATTGCGGCGATGCGCCGCTTCGCCTCCCGCGAAGCCGGGACATCCGCCGACACGACCCTCTCAAGCACCGAGATTGCCGCCTTGTAGTTGCCCGCCGAATCGCTGTAGTCGGCAAGCGAAAATGCTGCCCGGACAAAGAAAGCCCTTGCGGCCTCGCCGAACAGGATACCCTTCTCCGTGCCTTCGGAATACGCGAGCACCACATTCTTGTAGTACTGATCCATCGCCATCTTCGTGCGCCGCAGCTTTTCCAGGGCGCGGCCAATCTTGAACGCGACCTCGATCCTGCGGTCTGGAGCCAAGCCGTTGCCGTCGGGGAGGGCCCTGTACGCCGCGATCGCCTCCTCGTAGCATTTTGTGTCCCCAGCCCCCATTGCATAGAGCGCATCCGCCTTGAGCACCGCCGCCTTGATGGCGCTCGGCCCATCCGGCGTCTGCGTCGCAGCCCTGCCGAAAAGCTGTGCCGCTTCCGCGTACCGGCCAAGCTCCATCAGGGCCTCGCCCTGCACAAGCAGCACCTCGACGAAGAATTCCCGGTTCGTGGAAGCGGTGTTCGCCGCCATCGTCGCGAAGTCCACAGCCTTGGAGTAGTCCATCATGGCGGCGGACGATCTGGCTGCCCACAAGAGCGCCGAAGCGGCATTGGGGGAGTCTGGACGGAGGTTTGCGTATGTCTCGAAATAGGTACGTGCAGCCTCATACTTGCCGTGGTTGTATTCGTATTTTGCGCACCATAGCATGAGATCCGTGCGGAAATCCATGTCTTTCGTTGATGACATCAGGGATGTCGCGACAGCTTTCGCATCAACGTCCATCCCGGCCCCATACAGGCACAACGCCTCAAGGAACCGCATTTCGTCGGACATCTGCGGAGCCCGCTTCGCCACGACCTTGAAAGACTCCGCAGCCTCGGCGAAGCGGTATCCCTTGTAGCATGCCCGTCCCCTGCCGAGGTAGGCTTCAGTCACATCTGCGCCGGCAAGCCTGTTGGATGCGATAAGCCCGTCATAGCGATCCACCGCAACGCCTATCCTGCCCCGTCTTACGTCTATCGCAGCAAGGCGCAGAGAGGCTTTCGCCCCCCATTTGCCGCCATGCCGCTCCAATTCGCCGTATATCGACTCTGCGGCCCCAGAGTCCCCGGCACGCTCCAGGGCATCCGCCTCCGCGAACCGCGCCCGCTCCACGCCATCGCCGCCATACCCGGCGCTTCTCGCGAACGACTCGGCGGCTTCTGGGTAATGCCTGTCCGCAAGAAATGCCTCCGCCTGGCAGAACGCCGCCGTGGCCTTCATCGACAGGTTCGTCGAAAGCTGTTCGGCACGCGCGAAAAAGCCGACGGCCTCCGAATGGCGGCCAAGCAGAAACAGCGCTCGTCCACGTCTGGAGAGGATATCAGGATCTGTCGCCGCCACTGGGGCTATCTCAAGGTATCTGCGATACTCGTCATCCGCCCCGGCGGCATCGCCAAAAGCCAAAAGGCTGTCGGCAAAAGTCCTTGCCGCCTGCACGGATACCTTTTCCCCCGGCGCAGACCTGAGAAGCCCCCGTACCCGCGCGACTCCGGCGGTGCGGGACGACTCATCCGCCATTTCCGCGAAGCCAAGCAGGTATCCTGCGCGAAGCCGAACCTCTCTGCGCTCGGCATGGTCGGCGAGTGGACGCAGTAGTCTGCACGCCTCGGCATTACGGCCCGCATCAGAGAGCAGTTCGCCCATAAGAAGCCCGGCATCTTCAGATACGATTCCCTGCATGCCATCGAAATTCCAGGGCGAAATGAGGCTGAGAGCCTCGGTCTTCCTGTTCATGGCGGCAAGGGAACAGGCCTTCAGGAATCTCACCGGCAGCAAGAGTTCCTTGTCCGCAAAAGGCGCATCAAGGGTTTCCAAGGCCGAATTGAACTCACCGGCGCACACATGGGCACGCGCCCGCCAGAAGCGGAAATGCTCGTCGGTCTCGTCCGACCAACTGGATAGCCTACGCTCGATCTCCGCGTCCCGACCGAGCCTCGCAAGAGCCTCAAGGGATACGAGACGCGCGGAAGTGCGATCTGCGGCATTTGTGGCGGCAAGGTCTGCGGATGAGAGAGCCGTCTCCCACATCCCGTCATTCAGCGCCTGTCGCGCGACATCCAGGTCGCCAACGGCAACGGCAAGTGCGGAGATCAGGCATCCCGCGACTGTCGCCAGAAGCCTCACACCAAAGCCCCCTTGTAGCCCATTTCGGCAAGCAGACGATCGTTTTTCATCCAATTCTGCTCCACCTTCACCCAAAGCTCAAGCCTAACCTTGACCCCGAACATCTCGGAAAGCTCCGGTTCCGCCGCCTTGCGGGCATATTTCAGGGTGCTGCCGCGAGCTCCTATCACCATGCCCTTCTGGGACGGCTTGTTCACGTAGATCGACACGGCGACATCCCATGCGCCCTTCTTTTCGGAGATATCCTTGACCGCAACGCCTATCTCATGAGGTATCTCCTGGAACAGCCTCGAAAGGAGCTTTTCGCGCACCACATCTGCGATGGCCAGCTTGCGCGGATAGTCGGTTACGATATCGTCATCGAAAAGCGCCGGCCCCACCTCCGCCATGCCATAAAGGATGTCGGAAAGTGCTGGGAGCCCTTCACCTGTCTTGGCCGAAGCCTTCACCCACACGGGGGCAACATCGGAGGCATTCTGTGTGGCCGACCAGCTGTCACGGTACATCGTCTCGAAAAACGGGCTCTTGTCGCACTGGTTCAAAACGAACACGCACTTTGCGGGCTTTTCGCGGGCAACGCGAGCCATCCACCCTTCGTCCTCGATCTGCGGAGCATTCGACGCATCGAACACGACGCATAGGATATCGGTGCCTGCGCTTGAAGCCCTCGCCATGCCGTTGAGCAGCTTCCCCAACGGACCTTCCGCCTTATGGAGGCCAGGCGTATCCACCAGCACGAGCTGCCCGCGCGGATCCGACACGATGCCACGTACGGTGTTTCGCGTAGTCTGCTCCACCGGAGAGACTATCGACACCTTCTCGCCTACGAGAGCGTTCACGAGCGTCGATTTGCCGGCATTGGTCCTACCAACTATGCCGACTATCGCAGCTTTCTTCATTGCGGTATCTTGCGTGATGCCCATGTTGCCATCCCATGCTTAAAATGTGGCGATTATAGCACAAAAAAGAGACCTGCGCAGGATTGCGCGGCCTCTTTTTCGCCCTTGTTGCTCAAGGATTGTGGCGGCCACTACTTGGCTTCGTCACCATACCCCTTGGATGTGAGGTATTCAATGACCTTGCCGACCGTAGTGAGCTTTTCGGCATCCTCTTCAGGAATCGCCGCGCCGAATTCCTCTTCGAACGCCATGATGAGTTCTACGGAATCGAGGGAATCTGCGCCGAGATCGTCGATGAACGATGCTTCTGGTGTCACCTGCTCAGCGTTGACACCGAGCTGATCGACAATAATCTCCCTGACGCGATCTTCAAGTTTACCTGCCATATTCTTAAGTCTCCTTTTTGCTGAAACGAAAAGTAAGATACCAAATCCCCCCAACGAAAGCAAGTGAAAATTCCGCTATTTATCCTTCCTCGCCTCAAGGTGACATATGCGGTTTACAGCCGCCGTGAAGTTCTCTGCGCCCTTCAGGATCTCAATGTCAACCCGCAGATAATAGCAAGGCACAGGGGTAGTCTCAAGCCGAGGGAACCGCACCGCATCCTTTTCGGTTGTGATCAGCGCCGCCGCGCCAAGGTCTGCGGTCTTGTTCAGTGCGTAGATTATCTCGCTCGTGTCATACCTGTGGTGGTCCGCATAGCGTTCGCACCACACCACCCTCGCGCCGAGCTTTCGGAGCGAATCCTCGAAGCCTTGCGGAACGGCTATGCCGGAAAGCGTAGTGAGAGTCTTGCCTTTGAGCCAATCGAGCGGGAGCTCCTCTCGGCTCCAGACATCCTTCAGCAGACGAGGCGCATGGCGGCACTCGATTATCTCGGCCTTGCCGTTGAACTCGCGTATCCGCGCAACGACATCTTCCGTATCGCCATCCGACTTCGTAAGGAATATGACGTCAGCCCTAGCAAGATGCTTGGCCGGCTCACGCAGCACACCGCGCGGCAGCATATGCCCGTTGCCGAAAGGGTTCGTCTTGTCGACGAGCACCACCTCAAGGGAGTGCTTAAGCTTCTGGTACTGGAAGCCGTCGTCAAGTATCAGAGTGTCGCATCCGAAACGCCTGATGGCCCACCGCCCCGCCTTCACCCGGTTGCGGTCTACGAGTACGCATACGCCGGGGAGGTTGGATGCGAGCATGTACGGCTCGTCGCCGCCAGTCTCCGCACCGAGCAGCACGTGCTTTCCGTCCGAAACCACAAGCGGTGGCTCTATGACCTGCGTGAATGCCCGCTTCCACCACGGAGCCTCCTTGCGCCGGTATCCGCGCGACAGTATCGCGACCTTGCGTCCCGACGCGGCAAGCTCCCTCGCGAACTTTTCCGTCACAGGCGTCTTCCCCGTACCCCCTGCCGTCACGTTGCCGATGGATATCACCTGGCACCCCAAAGGGAACCTTCGCAATATCCCAAGGTCATAGAACCAGTAGCGCGTGGCCACGATAAGGCGAAACAGGCATGAGAACGCATACAGCACCGACAGCAAAACCCTGATCGGGAGCGGCTGGTTCCTATCCGCCCCCGGCTGCTGGATGATCTTCACGAGATAATGCTCCAGCCTCTCTATGCCGTTTACCTTGGCCTTCCTCATGCGTCAGTGCCCAGTGTCTTGATTTTCCCCCTGCCGTGGACGGGTTGGCGCGGGCGGCAGGTCTGTCTTCACGCCGATGAGGGCAATGCCGTGCCTGTTCGCGTAGGCCACGACCGCCTCCTTCTCAAGCACAATCTGCCGCCCAGCCTGAAACGCCAATGCCGAGACCCCGGCGGACTTCATGGCCTTGACGGTCTTCAGCCCCATCACCGGCACATCGAAGCGCATGTCATGCCCCTCTCTGGCTCCCTTGAATATCACCGCCCCCTTGCCGCCAAGCCTCCCACCACGCTTTATGGCGGCGTTTGTGCCCTCGAAGGCCTCCACGGCAAGCACCATGCCCTCTTTCACGAGAACTGTCTGCCCGACATCATGCCGCCCCATGTCCCGCACCACTGCCGCACCATGGATGATATCCCGCTCTTCTCTGGCATCCGGCCTTCGTATCGTGAGGGGGCCTTCGCCCGGCAGACTGTCTTCCATGTAGATGGTCGCGGGCAGTATGTCTACACCCGCCTTTCCGAACTCTTCCACAAGCTTCCCGAAGATCGTGTGCGCATTCTTGCACGGAAGGGAGTTGAGCCAGGCCTTCACCTCGTCATCGAAACGGGAGCGGAACAGCGACAATGGGTTGATCTGCCCGGCAAGCACCGCGCCATCGTATCCCTGCGCAGCCACCCAGCGTATTCCGGCCGCTATCTCGCCGATCCCGATGGTATGGACGGAATCTGCGGCCCGCATCGTTGCGCGGCTCGTGGACCCTCGCACGGCCAGCACATCCACCTTCTCGACACCGGCCCGCTTGGCCCCCCGCACCAAGAGTTCGGGGTATAGCCCCGCTCCCGCTATGACTATCAAGCTCTTCACGATGTTGAATTATAGCATACCTCAATCGGCCGCGCACCAAGGCATTGACGAGATTGCCACGTTTTTCTCCACGTCTGGAACATGGTATAATCCGATGCATGAAAAGAACCACCATTCTCGGCATTGCGCTTGGGGCATTTGCCTGCGGCATCGCCATTGGATACGTATCGTGCACAAAGGCGGCCAGTGGCGATGACGCCACCATGGACGACCTCGCCACACCTCGCCAAAGATCGGCGATCCGCGATGCGGATGCGTCCCTTCTGCGTAAACGCATCAGGGAACTTGAAAGACAGCTTAACTCGATGAAGGCCGCGCAACAGGCGGAGGCGAAGCCGTCGCAGAGCACGGAACAGACACCCGATGACAAGCCTGCGGAACAGGCTAGCGACCGCAACGCCCCGCCACATCCACCCACCGCCGCCGACATGAGGGCGAGGATGGAGGAACTGCGCAAGAACAATCCACAGCGGTATGCGCAGATGACCAACCGCTTCGCAAGGATGCGGTCGCGGAGCAGAGACCGTGCGCAGAACCAACTCAACATCCTTGGCAGTGTAGACCTCTCAAGGCTCTCAAAGTCAGAGCGCGAAGTGCACGACCAGTATCAGGAAGCCGTGTCCAGACGAGAGGAACTTCGAGAAATGCTGAATCCGCAGAACGAGGACGTCTCGGAAGAGCAGCGCCGGGAATTGTTCAACGAAATGCGCGAGCTTGACAGGCTGACGATGGAACTCGCCGAATCCGAGCGGAACACGTTGCTTATGCAGGCGGCCAGAGACCTTGGCGCGACAGGCTCAGAGGCCAACGATTTCATCGAAACCATCTCCGCCATATACGAAGCCACACAAGTACGTGGTGGCCCCAGACCTCCCAGGGGCGGCCCACCGCCGCCTCGCCACTGACCTCGCATCACATCGGCGATGGCACCGCCTATCTGCGGTTCTGCTGACGATACCTGTGCGTACCGCCAGTACGCCCCTTCAAGTCAAAGCCGTCCTGGCCAAGCACGCCAAACTCGCGCAATCCCGGAGTGTCGAGGGCCATCGCGCCGCAGGGCAACATCACCAGCTCTCGCGAGGTCGTAGTGTGCCGCCCCTTCCCGCTCCACTCCTGAATATCTCCAGTGGCCATCCACTCTTCACCGGCAAGCGTGTTTACAAGCGTGGACTTCCCCACTCCGGACGAGCCGACAATGGCGATGGTCTTCTTCGGCTGGACATATCTCCACACCTGATCCATGCCCTTCCCCAACAGGGATGAGACTTCGATCACAGGTACGCCGTATTCCGCAAAGTCAGCCGCATGGGTCCCTTCTGTGGAGCCAATGTCAGACTTCGTAAGCAACAGCACCACCCGGTCGAGGCATCCTGACTTCCTGGCAAGCGCAAGCATTCGCTCCAGCCTCGCAACAGACGCATTGCCGTTCATCGCCATCGCAAAAAAGAGCGTATCGAAATTTACGGCAAGCGTCTGGGACCTGAATCCGGACGATGACGGATCCAGACGCTCAAGCGCAGAGATTCGCGGCAACACCTCCGTTATTCGGCTTTCCCCCTGCGGGTTGTAGGCGAAGCGGACGAAATCCCCGGTAACGGGCGGAGGGGCATCCCGAAAAGCGGACGATTTTGTGCGGGCGATGGCTTCGCCCTCCGGCTTTTCGTTGCACACCACATGGAAGTAGTCTCCATGTGCACTCGTGACTCGCGCCACGCCTTCAGCCTCGTCCCCCCAGTATCCCCAGGCCTTCAACCTTTCGCCAGACATCGCCTTGCCCTCTTGCCTACACCGCGTATGGATCAAGAAACTCGCGCCTGAAGCTGAAGCCGCCGACAAAGTCCTCTGGCGAATCGGAATCGGTCTTGCCGATCCTCTTGGCATTGTAGAGATTGAACACTATCGCCCCCAC
Source organism: Limosilactobacillus gorillae (assembly GCA_963653155.1). Classification (GTDB taxonomy): domain Bacteria; phylum Verrucomicrobiota; class Kiritimatiellia; order RFP12; family UBA1067; genus UBA1731. The sequence goes on along the minus strand of CAVJWR010000022.1, from coordinate 26,351 downwards.
GTCTTCGCAACTGCGCACCCCCCAATCGTTGAGCGTGGTGTACGCAAGAGGACCGTATGCGTCAAGCGCGAGATCGCGGAAATAGCACAGGAGTTCGTGTCCCGACACATGGCCCTTTGCATCCTCGCTGGCGATGCGCACCACCTCAAGCACAAAGTCATAGGCGCGGGAGTCGAACCTCCCATCCGTCTTGAGGATGTCGGAATAGTCGTCCTTTTCGTACTGTATTTCCGGCACGTCTATCATTGGCTCACCTCGATGCGGAACGCCATTCCTGAGGCAGCGACGCAATGACGGAATCCACCACCTGCTCAAGGGTTAGATCGGAGGAATCGATCTCAATCGCCCCATCCGCCTTGCGAAGCGGGGCATATTTGCGGGAAGAGTCTATCCTGTCACGCGCAAGCAGCGATTCCTTGACGGCCTCTGCCGTCTGCATGGCGATACCCTTCTCCACCTCCTCCTTCTGCCGCCTTGAGGCACGCACATCTGCCGATGCCGTAAGGTAGAATCGCGCAGACGTATCCGGGAAAACCGCCGTGGTGATGTCCCTGCCCTCCACGACAAGATCGCCAAAGGACGGAAGTGACCGGAGGATCGCGGTCACGTTGTCGCGTACCTCCTTCACAGTGGCGACCGCAGATGCATGCGCATTGACCGCCGGAGTGCGGATGCGGTCACCCGGCTCCTCGCCATGCACAAGAAAACGGACGCGGCCACCTTCAGGTACGCATTCTATCTTCACACGCCCCAAGAACCCCGCCACAGCCGCCGGGTTTGAGGTATCAATGCCATTCTCCACGCACTGCCAGGTTATTATCCTGTACAATGCCCCGGAATCGACATGCAGAAATCCCAAACGCTCCCCGACAATGCGGGATACGGAACTCTTCCCCGCTCCGCTCGGCCCATCAATCGCAATGACTTTAGACATCGTTTCCCCTTCAGTTTTCATGCGCAAATTATACCAAAGTTCTCGGTGCAAGGTTCCGCTTAAATTGATTGAGGCCTCTCTTTATGCACCTGTGCGGAAATCAAGGCAAACGAAAGCAATCGCACAGGGAGACATTTTCGGTGAAAAGGCTGGGGCAAGAGACGGGGTACGATCCCGCAACCCTCAGATCCACAATCTGATGCTCTACCAATTGAGCTACTCTCGCCACTAAGGGTTCAAAAAAGTGGGTGTAGTATACCAAAAAACCCGATCTGCAACAATCTCATTTTCATCATTTTTTGGTTGCGCCCGACAGTTGCCGTTCAAGGGTCTTGATCTGGTCGCGAAGGTATGCCGCCCGCTCAAACTCAAGGGCATCCGCAGCCTCCATCATTTCGCGCTTGAGGTCGTCTATCACCTCCTGCTCAATCACACCCGTTTCCCTGATCTTCTTGCCCTTCGGCTTTTCCGGTTCCCCGCTCCTGAACACATATACGGACTCGTTGATCGAGCGCTTCACAGACTTCGGCGTGATGCCATGCTCGCGATTGTAGGCCATTTGCCTTTCGCGATGGTAGCGCGTTATGTCTATCGTTTCCCGGATCGCATCCGTCTCGTGGTCCGCATAGAGGATCACACGACCATGTTCGTGACGCGCACAACGCCCCGCTGTCTGTACCAATGACGTGGTAGACCTAAGGAACCCTTCCTTGTCGGCATCGAGTATGGCCACAAGCGCCACCTCCGGGAAGTCCAAACCTTCCCGCAAAAGGTTTATCCCCACGAGCACGTCAAACTCGCCCTTCCTCAACCGGCCAAGGATGGCCACCCGCTCCAGCGCATCTATGTCGCTGTGGAGATATTCCACACGGATTCCAGTCTCATGCAGATAGGCCGTGAGGTCTTCGGCGGAACGCTTGGTGAGGGTCGTCACCAGCACACGATCGCCATTGGCCGCGACCTTCCGTATCTCTTCCATGAGGTCATCAACCTGGTTCTTCAGCGGACGCACCTCTATTTCCGGATCGAGAAGCCCCGTCGGACGTATGACCTGCTCCGCGACGGTTTTTGACACGGAGTATTCGTAGTCACCCGGCGTAGCCGAAGTGAACACGATCTGGCGCACCTTCTGCTCGAACTCGGAGAACTTGAGAGGCCTATTGTCTTTCGCGCTAGGAAGCCGGAAGCCGTAGTCCACAAGCTTTTGCTTACGGGCCTGATCCCCGTTATACATTGCGCGTATCTGCGGAACCGCAACGTGCGACTCGTCGATGATCGTGAGGAAATCATCGGGGAAATAGTCGAGCAGACATTCAGGGGGTTCGCCCGGAGCCCGGCCCGTCAATGGACGCGAATAGTTCTCGATGCCATTGCAGTATCCAAGCTCACGCATCATCTCGATATCGTATTCGGTCCTTTCGCGGATACGCTGGGCCTCTATGAATTTCTTCGCCCCCTCGAAATACTTGAGACGATCTGCCAGCTCAAGCTCTATGCGCCTGTATGCCGCCTCCATCTTGTCCTTCGGCATCACGAACTGCTTTGCTGGAGTTATCACAACGGCAGGCATCGACACCCCGGTCTTCCCGGTCAGCGGATCAATCGAACGTATGGAATCCACCTCATCGCCGAAGAACTCAATGCGCACGCCCTCTACCGCATAGGCGGGAAACACGTCCACCACATCCCCACGCACCCGGAAATTGCCCTGCACGAAATCCATGTCGTTGCGGACATACTGGGCCTCGACTAGACGTGCGATCAGATCGCCGCGCCCCTTCCCTTCACCCACCTTAGCCCGTACAGCGAGATTGCGGTACTCCGTAGATTCTCCGAGTCCATAGATGCACGAAACGGATGCGACGACCACCACGTCCTTACGCGCAATGAGGGAATTGGTGGCCGAAAGCCTGTACCGCTCTATCTCCTCGTTGATCGCCGCATCCTTCTCGATGTAGGTGTCGGTCTGCGGGATGTAGGCTTCCGGCTGGTAATAGTCGTAGTAGGAGATGAAATATTCCACGGCATTGTCCGGAAAGAACTCCTTCAGCTCTGAAAAAAGCTGCGCCGCAAGGGTCTTGTTGTGGGACAGGATGAGCGTAGGCCGATTCCACTTCTCTATGAGGTTCGCCATGGTAAATGTCTTGCCCGACCCCGTCACTCCCTGCAACACAAGCCTGTCTTCCCCAGACGAGAGCCCTTTCAGCAGCTTTTCAACTGCGGCCGGCTGATCGCCTGTCGGCTTGAAGGGCGCCTTTAACCTAAATAGTCTTTCAGCCATGACTTTCTGCCTTCATGTTCAATCCCTGGCATAATCGTGAACCGCAAATCCTCACATAACGAAAACGCCATGCAAACGCTTATCATTTGCATGGCGTCCTCTTCGCCATTTCATGCGATCCGAAACGGATCTCTTCTATGCCCGTGCATCGGCTTCGGCCATGGCGGCGCGTCTGCTCAACTTGATGCGGCCGCGATCATCCACGCCTATGCACTTCACGAGCATCTTGTCGCCGACCCTGCAAACGTCCTCAACAGAGTTCACGCGCTTATCGGAGAGCTCGGAAATGTGGCAAAGGCCATCCTTGCCAGGCAGTATCTCCACGAAGGCACCGAACTCCTTGATGCCGGTGACGGTTCCCTCGTAGATCTTGCCAGGCTCGGCCTCCGCCGTTACGGCGTTGACCTCTGCCTTTGCGCTCTCCATCATGTCGCCGGTGGTCGCGAAGATCGAAACCACGCCATAGTCGCCATCCTCCTCGATGTCGATCTGGGCGCCGGTCTTCTCGCAGATTCCACGAATGGTCTCGCCGCCCTTTCCGATCAGCGCACCAATCTTGTCGGCGGGGATCTTGATGACCTCCATGCGCGGAGCGTACTTGTTGAGCTCCTTGCGCGGAGCCGGAATCACGCTCTCCATGAAGTCGATGATCTTCAGTCGGGCATCGTGTGCGGCCTTGACGGCGCCTTCAACGAGATCCCACGTAAGGCCACGGAGCTTCAGGTCTACCTGGAAGCCAGTGATGCCCTTCCGGGTACCGCCAACCTTGAAGTCCATGTCGCCGCAATGATCCTCTGCGCCGAGGATATCCGTAACGAGAACCTTCTGACTCTGGTCGGCATTCGTGAAGAGGCCGATCGATATGCCGGCAACCGTCCGCTTGAGCGGCACGCCCGCATCCATGAGGGCGAGGCAGCCATTGCAGATGGAGGCCATCGACGACGAGCCGTTGGAACCCATGATCTCGGATACGACGCGAATCGAATACGGAAATTCGTCGGGAAGCACCTCGGCAATCGAACGCTCCGCGAGCGCACCATGGCCGATTTCGCGACGACCGGTGGAACCGAGACGGCCAACCTCGCCAGTGCAGTACGGCGGGAAGTTGTAGTGCAGCATGAACCGCTTCGAAAGCGGGCCACCCGTCACGGAATCAAGCTCCTGCGCATCCTTCTTCGTGCCAAGCGTGACCGTCGCAAAGGACTGCGTCTCGCCGCGCGAGAAGACCGCCGAGCCATGCACCCTCGGCAGAACGCCGACCTGCGCCGCCAGCGGACGAATCTCGTGCTGGGCGCGACCGTCTATGCGAAGCCCTTTCTCCAGTACGTTCTTGCGAACCGTCTCGATCTCAAGCGCATCAAAGAGATGCACGAAACCGACAGCGTCAATCTCCGGCCACTTCTCGGAGACCTTCTTCAGAAGATCGTCCTTGATGGCGCTTACCTTGCCCTGGCGCTCAAGCTTGCCCTTGATGAGCAATGCGGAAGAAAGGGCCTCTCCGCCCTCCGCACGCATGAAGTCCATCTTGTCGGCAGGCTGCGGGACATCCGCGATGACCTTATCCGGCTTGCCGAGGGCCCTGCGCATCTCAATCTGGAGATCGATGATCTTTTCGACTTCCTCATGGGCACGCTTCAGCGCCGCCACGAAATCCTCATCGGATATCTCGCAGGCGGAACCCTCCATCATGAGGAACTTGCCGCGAATACCCGCATAAAGCAGGTCAATGTCGCTCTTGGCCTTCTGCTCGTGCGTGGGGTTGATTACCCATTCGCCGTCAACGCGACCGATGCGCACACACCCGATCGGCCCCATGAACGGGATCTCGCTGATGTGGAGCGCCGCAGACGCGGCATTGACGGCCAGGAAGTCCGCCTCGCGCGTCCCATCGGACTGGATGAGCATGGAGTTGACCTGCACATCATTGTAGTATCCATCGGGGAAAAGCGGACGGATTGGACGGTCGCACATGCGGGCCGTGAGGATTTCCTTCGAGCTCGGACGCGCCTCGCGCTTGAAGAACCCGCCAGGGAACTTGCCTGCGGCGTAGAACTTCTCGCGGTATTCGCACTGAAGCGGGAAGAAATCAATTCCTTCGCGCGGCGTATCCGTGTTGGTCACGGCGGTAAACACCGTGTTGTCACCGTACGAGACGGTGACCGCCCCTGCCGCCTGCTGCGCCAGAAGCCCCGTCTCGATGACGAGATCCTGCCCGCCTATCGAGACCTTAAACTGTTTTGTACCTTCCATTGGAAACCATTCCCCTTAGCGGCGCAGACCCAGCTTCTTGATGAGATCCTTGTACTTCGCCTCGTCTTCGCGCTTGAGGTAGTTGAGGAGTTTGCGGCGGTTGTTCACCTTGCGGAGCAATCCATAGCGGGAGGAATGATCCTTCTTGTTCTGCTTGAGGTGCTCGGTGAGCGCCAGAATCTCCTTCGTTAATGTCGCAATCTGAACTTCGGAGGATCCAGTGTCACGGTCGTGACGTCCGAACTCGTTGCGCACCAATGCCTTGTCTATCATTTCTTATTCCTATTCTTTTTGTCTTGGTAAGCTGTGTTTTATCGGTTGCCAACATCGCAACCGCTCCCTCGCCGCGCATATTGGCAAAATCAGGCCACGACAGACGAAGGTACCCCACCCGTTGGTGAGAAAACCGCGAGAGGGAACGAATCCTTAGTCGGTCGCAGATGGGTGTGTAAGATACCATAACGCCCGTTTTACCGCAAGTATAATGTTTATCTCATTTTTCGCGGATAGTGGCGGTCACGCGCCGCAGCAAGAAGATCCAAGCCGGAAAGGGTTGCCGAGATGAACTTCTTCTCTGGCGTATCCGGCACGGTCTGTTTCCAGGGCGCAGTGTAGAACCCCTTTAGGCGAGATGGGTCGATGTGTTCCTTGCAATACTTTACCACGGCATCGGCACTGCCGTCATCGGTCCAGTTGGAAGTGCACGGCAATTGGTCAAAGCCCGCGTCCTCAAGCGCCTGAAACGCTGCGGCTCCATTCACCGTCTCGCCCCATCCGCCCTTCTTCTCGAATTCGTAGTTCCACTTCAGCTTCTTCTCGGAGAAATCGCTGCGGTAGTACCAGTTGGACTGAAGCACGTCCTTCGTCATTCGCCTTAGATATTCCTTGCGCCCCGTCCATATTGCGTCGGCCCACATCACCGGACGCGAACCATGCCTCGACACCTGATCTATCGTATAGAACAGGTCGTGCCACCAAAGGTCGCCCTGTCGGACAGTGACATGGAAGTGGTTGAACTCGGCGATCGCCATTTCCTCGTCATACCCTATGTGGAACAGGCGTGGATTGTCGAATATCTCAATGGTATCCCGGATCACATCGGCAACGACCTGATAGTACTTCTTCGTCGAAAGCATGCGATGGTAATCCTTGAGCCACGAGTCGTGGCATGCGGAGAAGTTAAGCTTCGGACAAGGCTCAAGTCCGAGCTGCCGCATGCGGGCCAGTTCTTTGCGTATCTTATCGACGCTCCAGGTTCCGGCGACCTTTAGTTCGGGATGGCTCGGATACTCGATGCCTTCCCCAAGGTCTATGAACACGAGGTCAAGCCCCTTCTTCGCGGCATGATCCACAGACTTCCGCCAAAGGTCGTCATGGCAGCGAAGATACGAGTGGTAGCTTGAGCGTCTGTTGCCACTCGGGCCAAACGGATTTGGCCTCTGCTTTTCTTCCGCCTCGCTCTTGGCCCAGTCGTCAGGGCCATTCTCGAAATCATCCCACATGTTCGAGCCAAGGTGCAGCAGGCAACCCCAGTTAAACCTGTCCGAGCCGACAAATGCGGGTTTTCCTGAAGACGCACACCCGGCGCACAAGCCGCCAGCCGCCATCATCATGCCGTCAATAAAGTCCTTGCGAGTCATATCCATGATTCAATCTCCGTTTTAGTGGGTAGTGGGTAGTTGGTAGAGGGTAGTGAGTAGTGGGTAGATGGTAGCGGGAGGGACGCAATTCATTGCGTCCGTGATGTTGTGCCGCCGGTCGCAACAAGTTGCAACCCTCCCGCACAACGCCAATAAATCTTCCACCCACTACCATCTACTCACTACCAACTACCATCTACAAAATTAGGAATGCTGGCGAAGAACCTCGTACAGTGCAATGCCCGCCGCCACACCCGCGTTCAGCGACTCGAATCCCCCCGGCATGGGAAGTTCCGCGATAAAGTCGCACGTTTCGCGGACAAGGCGTGAAAGGCCATCCCCCTCCGCGCCGATGACGATCCCAGCCCTTCCCTTGAAGTCGATGTCCGTATACATGCGGGCGTCGTCGCCCCAGTCAAGACCCGTAAACCACAGGTTGTGCTCCTTGAGAGTCTTCATGGCTCTCGGCAGATTCACGACCCGCGCAACCTTAAGGTGTTCTGCGGCTCCAGCCGAAGCGCGAACCGCCGCAGGCGTGACTCCCACGCTCCGGTCTTCCGGGATGATTACGCCGGTTACGCCGGCCGCACAGGCTGTGCGCAATATCGAGCCGACGTTCTGGGGATCCTCAAGATGGTCGAGCGCGACGACAATGGCATTCTCGTCCCCTTCGACATCATTCACGATATCCTCGAAATCCACATAGGGATATCCGCTCGTCTTGATGGCCACTCCCTGATGGTGCCCGCCATGCACCAACCTGTCAAGGCCATCCCTATCCATCGTGCGCACCATTATGTGGCGTTTCTGCGCGGTGAGCCGCAAGGATGCGATCTCATCCGGCTCATCCTTGCTTGCCGGCGGCAAGACCATTTCATGGAACGTGCGCCTTCCGGCTCGCAACGCCTCTATCACGGGGTTCCTGCCGTAAAGCCATTCGCCTCCCGCAGTAAGTTCGCGGGGGCCTTTCTTGTGATGTCGAGTATTCTGATAGTTTCCCATATAAACTCCTTTTTGAAATTCAACGAATGCGAAGCGTGACCGGACCAAGCAGTCCAGCCTTCATGGGTGCCGTTCCCGCTGGCGGAGCCGCAATCGTCCACGTCTTGCGCCGGGCTTCCGGCAACCCGGAATCATATGCGAGACGATTGAACCATGTGGACGTGACATCCACACGAAGCTCATTCTTCCCCTCTTTCAGGAACGGCCCGATCTCGCACCTGTACGGCGGCGCCCATAGCTTGCGGATCGACTCGCCGTTCAGAAACACCTCCGCCGCCGTCTCAACTTCGCCGAGATCGAGTTCCGTGCTGCCCCCGGCCACGCAATCAAGCGTTGTGCGATATGCCGCCGTGCCTGAGAAATGACGTCCCTCATCACTGATCGGCAATTCGGCCCACGGACACAATTCGGATATCTTCAGCGTCTCAGGAGCCCCCCATCCGGCAGGGAAGGAAACAGTCCATTCGGACAGTTTGCGCACGACACCGCTCCCCTTTTCCCTGTTCATTCCGGGCGCCCCGTTCACCGCTTTTCCGCCAGTGTGCGAGAATACGACAAACAAGCTCTCTGCCGGGGCTAGATTCAGGCGAACCGTTGTGCGCCCATCCTCCGTACGTCGAAAGTGCGGAACGGAACGACTTCCCGCAACCGGATCCAGCACAGAGACAGCCCCGTCCATTCGGAACGTCACATCGCCCTCGTAAGAATCCATTCCGTTGGCGGACACGAAATACCAATCCTCGTCTGCGTCCCGTCTGTGGATCCATTCCACCGGCATCTCGCCCTTTCTCCAATCGCCCAACACCCTGCCGTTCGCGTCTGGACCGCACTCGACATCCGGCAACTCCATGTCCGGGACTTGCCTCCTAACCACGTCCCATGGCACTGTGCGCAGCCCATTCATGCCTACTACGCTCTCGGTTATCACCTTCCCACCAGCAGACTCAAATTCCTTCAGTCTGTTGGTGACCGCTTCCGACACATAGCCGCCACGAGGCGCCCACAGGAACTTCCATGTCACGCCCGCTGGCGTAGTGAACAAGCCATCCTTTACGGCAATGCGGTTGAGCAGCGCATCGCGGTTCACGTAGTCGTACTTATATCCATTCGGGAATGGACTGCGCTCGCTCGGCTTGTGCCCCACATCCTCGCCAAGGAACCACAATATGTCATTCGCCGGCAACCCACGCTCAAGCATCGTTCCGCACCGTGCCGCCCATTTTGTGAATTCCGGCATGAAACGCCACCACGTCTGCCCCCTGATGAACGGCGTTCCTATGTTTGTGCCGAAGCTTGTGCCCGGAAGTTTCCAGTCGGTACGGGGATTGTGGGTGTACGTATGCAGCACGAGGTGCGTCACCCCTCGCGAGAACGCATGGTTCGCGCATGCCTTCAGTCGCTTCAAGTCCTCATCCCACCGCAACCGCATTGTCGTGAACGACTCGGCGGCGACGTGCCGCTTACCGTACACATGGGCCGAAGAGGCGCATGGCAGCACGGGCTTGTAGTCGTCGGACCCGACCGACACCTCCGCACGCGGGAACCAGAATTCGCACATTGGGGTGTCGCAGTATTTCCAGAATGACAGCATGTCACCCGGCAGGACATCGCCAAAGGCCGTCTCATACTGCACCGACAGTCCGTTCCTTCGCGCGAACTCCGACATCCGCGCATAGTAGTTCCGCTCAACGAGTTCGCCAAGCGTCTGCCGCCAGTCGCGCAAAAACGATTCCGTCGCGTCCGGCGAATCCAACACCCATCCGAATACAGCCGGAAGCATCTTCCTGAAGTCATATCCGCGCAGCGCACGGAAGTCGCGCTCCAGGTTCGCCGACCACGTCTGTCTGCGGCACTCCCAGCTGTCCACCACAAAGCCATTCAGTCTGCCGCCCGATAGCGGCCCATCGACAAGACGTCCAATGTATGCGGCCAGATGCGCGTCTATTCCTGCGGCATCCAGCTTATTGCATTCCCACCCCGTGGCCTCCAACGGCGCGGGGCCGTTCTTCGATCCGTTGTTCACGTGGCCTATGCGCAGGATCGTCCACTTCCCTGGTGGCGGTGTCCAATCCAGTCGCCCATCAACATAGTGCCCCGTTATGTCAACGATGGACTCCCGCCTCACGAAAAATCGACTGTCTCCGCCACCGCCCGCACTGACGCCAAGGCCGCGCAACACCCATCCTGCCTTGCCCTGCCAATTGTTTAGCCTCACTCCCTCGCTGAACCGCACCGATGGCTTGATGGCAAGCGGATGTTTGTGGCTGATCGTCAAACGCCATGTGTCGGCAGGCGGCAGATCACTTTTCGTAGAGTTCTTCCCGCCAAACACCGAAAACGTAAGCGGCACAGCATCCTGCCAGCATCCCTGCGGGATGTCGTCTTCAATGGCGACCTTTACGGCGTCCTCCCCGTCGTAGGCCGCGCAAAGCTCAACCTTCGCGTCTGGACTGTACGTCCATTGGGGATTGAACTGGCGCGGCGGCGGCAACTCGAAGGAACGTATCGTGACAGGCCTGTCGAAGCGGTACGTGAGGACAAGCCTATCCTCGTACCGTTCCGTCCGCATGGACGACGGTTCGAGATATTCCGGATCGTCGTCGGCGGGCGTAGGGAACGCAAGCACAAAAAGATCCCGGTAATCGCGGTCTTCATCGGAGAGCTTGATCTCTGGGGCCGGTAGCCTCGGAACGGCAAGCTCAAGGCAGACCCGTTTGCCGCCCTCGATATCCGTGCGCGAATACGTGAGGTTACGCATCGCGTTCGAAGGGGCGATCCATGGGCCTCCGCTCATGGACCAGCCTGGACAGTTCTGCATCTTGAACGTAAGTCCACGGGCCTTGCATCCATCCGCCACGAAGCGGATCATGTCATCCCAGTCTTTGCCCAGGCAAGGTATCTGCGGTTCAACGCCTGGCCAAGCCCCCCCGAACTGCCCGTGGAAAAGCTGAATGCCTGAAATGCCGACAGACGCGATCGCATCGAGATCTGCGGACATCCCAGCCTTTGAGACGTTTCCGCCAATCAGATGGAACCATGTCTCCGGATGGTTTTCCGATTTCGGGCTCCTGAACGAGATGTCGTCAAAAGCGCCAGCCGACAGAAGGAAAGCGCCGGCAAAAATGGAAATGGAAAACTTCATGCGGAGAATTATACCACAAGTGCAGTCGGCGCTTTCGATTTTGCCTTGTCACTTGCGGCGTGTCCGCATGGCCCTCCGTACGATCTCCATCGAGTCGAAGTACATCTTTCGGTTGCGGGCGATTATGCCAGGCCCGCTCCACGCGCCATCCGGCTCAAAGCCCCACCAGGGCGCCATAAGGAATCCTTTCAGACGTTCCTCCGATATGTGGCCCGAACAGTATTTGACGAGATTCGGAAACCGCATGTCATCTGGCCCCTTCATATCCTGCATCGAATACTGCCAGTTCGTGCCACATGGGATCTGCTCGAACCCGGCCTTGTCCAGTTTGTCGAACGTACGCAAAATCTGCTCCGCACGAGCAGACTTGAACTTGCCGTCTGCCTGCGGCGCCCATTCGTCGTCATAATACCAGTTTGACTGCATGACGGTTCTAGGACAGCGTCGCAAGAACGCTTCCGGCTGATGCCAAGCCGCGTCCGACCACATCCACGCACGGCACCCCTGCTTTTCGACAACGGACACGAACCACAGGAAGTCATGCCACCAGAGTTCGCCCTGCCTCGCGGACGCATAGCAGTGCAAAGGCATATCCCGAACGTCTTCCTCGTCAAAGCCAATATGCAGGAATCGAGGCGTCTTGAATATCTCACACGTGTCGCGAATCACGTCCTCGCAAACGCGATAGTATTCCGTCGTCGAGACCATCCGGTGGTATTCGCCAAGCCAGGCATCGTGGCAAGTCGAGAAGTTCAGCTTCGGTATGGCCTCGATGCCCATTCCCTTGAGCCGCGCAATCTCCTTCTGCATCCGTTCAGGCGTCCACGCATCGCGCACGGCAAGTTCTGGTCGGCTTGGATACCGCAGGGCCTCACCAAGGTCGATGATCAGCGTGTTCATTCCGATCTCGGCCATGCGCCGAGTCCAATCCAACCATTCCTTTTCCTCGAAGTTCATGTGATCAACGGCATATCGATACCGATACTTGGGATCTATGTGCGCGGAATCCTGCGGTGCGTCCCACCACATGTTAGACCCAAGGTGCACAAGTTCGCACCACATAAGACCGTTTTTCGCTTCGTTCATCTTTCCTCCTGGAACATTACCGGAACACACGGCATTCGCCTCGGCGCATCGTGACCTTGCGTACCCTTCCATTGAGATCCGTCAGGATATGCTCGCCCGTCCATTTTGACGCCACTGCGAACCAGCCCTTCCCGGCGAACACCTGATCACCGTGCCGCGAGTATATGTGGACGCCAGCCCGCTCGGCCATACGACGGATGATATCCGACGGCAGAAACGTCGCCGTGCTGACAACGCTCGTCCATCCATCGCATTCCTTCGTCGCCAAGGCGACTCCCTGGGCTATGGACGGATTGTATCGACTGTCCGTTCCTTGCGCGAACCAGCCCTCGGCCGTCGCTGCCGGATCGACAATTACGAGACTCGGATCAGACCGCCGCATCTCGCCGTACGACAGCCTCTTTCCGTCCGGGAACGCCTCTACTACGAACGAATCGCGGCATGGCACCTCGGCCACGGCAATGCCCGTCAGGTCTGTCACGTTGGACGCGGCGGCGGACTGCCCACGCACATATCCCGGCAAGCCAGTGAAAACGATAGAGCGCCCGTCCCGGCACAGGGTACGCCGAATCTCCTGCCGCAACGGATCGTCCACCATGTGGGCATTCAGCACAAGAGCCATCTTATAGGCACCAAGCAGATTGCGCTGCGCCACCAATGGGATATCTTCGATACGGTAGATGTCATACGGCGCACCGCAGGCGGCAATCTCCTGAAGCCCCTGCCCGACGAGGGCGTTGGACAGCGGCACGGGCGCCACGCGCTCCAAGGCAATCGAGCGATCGGACACGAACACGGCGATCTGAGCAGCACTCTCGCGGTTCGCCAGCTCATCCTCAGCAAAGTCTGCGAACTCCTTCAGAGGTGACATGAATGACTGGTCACGGTACCAGCCGAAACCGAACAGATCCATCCACCACACCGCACCGCCATGGCTCCAGGCATCAAGGAAATCCCGTCGCAAAACGTTGGAACTCGTCTTGATGTCGGCGGAGACGCGAGCCAAGTCTTCGGTCGCGCAATGCAGACGCGTATCCTCCTCCGCATAATAGAGTTTGCCGTGAAGACGCACTGAACCCGGCAGGAGCTGCGCGAACGAAGTGCCGCCCGGCTGACGCGCCCCATAATCGATCGGAGCCGCGATGAAGTCTATGTCAGGGCAAGTCAGGACTCGCTCGTGCGCGTGATGACCGCTCGTCAGCAACCCGCACTCGTTTGCCGGCATGGACATATAGCCATAGAAGGTTCCACACACCTTGGTGCGTCCCAAACGCCGCAGCTCGTCCTTGACCACACGCGCCTGGAAACAGACCGCATCGGCCATGCGCTCGGACTGGAACTGGAGGAACTCGATGGCGTTGCGTTCGTCAGGAACCGACGGATCAAGCAGTCGGCGCGTGTCGCCGATGGCCCTTGAGACATAGATTTCCGGATCCGGCGGCTCACGCCCCCAGGCCTTCAACTGCACCGGCGAATAGTCCGCAACGCCGTTCGCCCATTCGTAGGCATTCTCCGCGCAACAGGCCATCCCCGGATGATAGCCGATCACTATGTCGCCCCACCTGCGCTCGAACATGGCGACCGTTTCGCGCATGGCCTTCTCCGTCAGCTGCCGCCAGGCGGGCGAACCGGGTGTCGCCCAATGGCGATTCACAAGTCGCCGATCATTGAAGCTGTACATCTTCACGCAATCGTCCGGATGTTCGCGTCTCCACCAGGATGGCGTTGTGAGGCGGAAGCGCACAACGACCTTCGCCTGCGGATCGTTCGCCACGATCATTTCCATCGTCCTGTCGATGTACTCTGGCGTCAGCTCAGAAAGCGGGAAGAATCCGTCTCCGTAGTCGACCTCTTCCTCTGGAACGCGCCGCATCATCGGCGTACCCATGAAGGAATAGAGGTGAATGCCCGCATCGCGGAAGACGGCAATGTCCTCCGGCTTCATAACCCGGTTCCAGTGCATCAGCCCAGTAGATGGACGTCCGTTCACGAACAGCGTAGGCATCCCGTGGAACGTACGCACCTCGGCCGTTGCCGGCACGAATGAACGTGTCTCGGCGATGGCGGCCATCGCCAAGGCAAGCACCGTCAACGGCAGGGTGACACGCCAGCCGCTCACTTGCCCCCCCCGCTCGTCAAGCAGACGAACGACACGCCCATCGCCGGCAACTCGTATTTGACTCTCCGGCCAGAGACCGACACCTCGCCATCGTCCAGGCACCGCCCTTCAAGGCGCCAGTCTCCATCGGCGAGTTCAGCCGTCTCGGAGATCGGCTTCGTCGTCAGATTACAGGCCAGCAGATAGAGTTTACCGTCCTTCATCCACGTGCGGCACGACAGGCGAAGTGGGGAGGATGATACGACGGCTGGCGTGGGATCGACCGACAGCAGCACCGGCACGAACTTCGCGATTTCCTCGTGTGCGGTGACAGTCTGCTTCCAGAGTTCCGGAAAGTCGGGTTGTTTCTGCATGGATCCGAAGGAATAGGAGATGATGCCGTTGGCGCCGGCGGCGATGTGCTGCCAGTTCATGTTGCGCATTTCGGCCATCGTCGGGAATCTCGCACCCGGATTCCAGTCTACCTTGAGCCACGACCAGCTGTATGACTGCGGCACGTTCCAGAACGGCACGGCGCCAAACGTCAGGTCCAGGCACTTGCGCGTCAGGATCGTCGGTGCCGCCAGAACCTGCTCGGCCTTGTTGCCGTTATAGCCAAGCGGATACGAGTCGATGCCCAGCACGTCCGCCGCCTGTATGAATCCCTGAAGGTCGTCGGCACGGCAATGGACTGCCCACATGATGTGGTCTGGATCCCACTCGCGATAGAGGTCGCACAGCCGCTTCCGCGCCGGAATCTCGCTGGCAGGGGACTCGTCGAACATGTACCATCCGAGCAGCGCGGGATGATCCTTGAGCGACATCACGTCCTTACGGTGGAACTCCTCGACCTTCTCCTGCGTGTCGAGGTTGAGCCGCTTGCCCCAATAGGATCCCAAAATCACGGAACCATGTCCACCGAACGCCATCACGCCAGCCGCCTGACAGGCGTCAAGCGCGGCGCGATTGACTGGATTGTATGGCATGATGCAATTGAACGGTCCATTGGTGTACGTTTCGAGTATCTTCTCGTTGACACTGCTGGCGAACATGCCCAACGGATAGAATGGTTTACCATCCACGAGGCAGCGTCCATGACGGTCAATGCATACGCGCCGCTTTGGAAGTTCGTGGACACGGATGAAATCAAGCGACGCCCGCGAGACGTGTTCGCCGAAAGCCAGTTCGGCGATTACGGAATTCGTTCCGAACGCCATATCCCCGACTGCGATGTGAATCGACATCCTGTCCGCCGCAAGCATGTCCGCCTTGCGCCGAACCACCTTTCCAGTCACATCCGTGAAGGAGAACACCGCCGTGCTGCGCTTTGGATCGCACGGCGGATAGATCGGCGCATGGAACGAGGCCTCTCCTTCGTTCGCCATCGACCGATAGACGTTCGAGCAAAGGAATGACAGTGACGGTTCCGGCATTTCCTCGATATCGACGTTGTCAAATATGACACGCCCCGTAGTCCCCTTGGAGACGCCGAGCACGACAGTGAGGTCTTTCACGTCGTCGGGAAGCTTCTCGATGAATCCCTCGTACCGCGCAAAGCTCTCGGTGCCAGACACGGGAATCTCCTTGCGGACGTCACACGTCCCTCCCGCCACGCCATTCCCGAAACTCAGCCCGATGTAGGGGTATCCCGACGGGCAATCCAGATTAATGGCCCGCACATAGACCGAAAAGCGATACCGCACACCCTTGCGCCACCCCGTCAACTTCTGTGTGGCGACGGCATTCGTGACCGAACATGGGGTCGTGGATTCCCACGCCAGACCCAGCGTACCGTAATACCCGTTGCCGCTAATCAGACGGAAGCCATCGCTGCACAACGTCCAGCCCGGTGGCACACCGGTCTTCGAGTCCTCGAACGCCGAATTGACGATCGGCACGTGTTTGGCGGCAAGCATCACCGACGGAATCGTCAGCATTGCATAGGCAATAATTTTCTTCATGTCTTTCACTATGTTTTTCTTTTTGATGTGGAAATGATCTCTAACAAGCCCAACATGGTGGTGGGACCCATCCCCGTCACGTCATCTGACAGACACCACCATTCCTGGGCGTGGGCACTCGAACTCCAGACGATAGAAGTCCATGCCCGCCCAACTGTCAGGCGTGGTCGCATGGTGTTCAACCGTGATGGAGTTGTACCCCGCCTTGAAAGTCCCAGGCGGAATATCCAGCGTCACCGAATCGTACCGCGCCAGTGAACAGTTGAACGTATGTTCACTGTTGACCATGAAGGTGTACGGAATGGCCTCTGACGCCTGACCGGCCTTGTTGAGGAGACGGACGGTCAACTTTGACCCGAAGTCTTTGATCGATGCCGGGCAATAGAAGTTTATGGCGATCTGCGTCTTTGAACTGGAGCCGCCCACTTCAAACACCGCGCGACGCAAGTGATTGGTCGTGTCGGGATCGCCGACAAAGTAATCGGCAAACGCATCCTTATCATTTTCCCACGCGAAATCGGTCCAGCTGTTATCCTGAAGCCCCAACTGCCAAGAGCCTCCCAACGAAAGCGCATCAATGCCAAGCGTCCCGGTTAGGTCTCCCGTACGGCGAAGTTCCAGTTGCACCTTGCCGTCTGCGTCAGCCTTCCAACGTCTGTTCCGAATGTGCAACGGCGTTTCAACGCCATCATTCAGACGTGCCTCCGCCACTGGGGATCCATTGACCAGCAACTCGACGTCGCAGGACTCCACATCCCCGAGGACAGGCGTCACCAGAAGCGTCTTTCCTATCTCCGCCTCTTCGCGCGGAAATGCCATCGCCAGCTTCAGTGACGGATGCTCGGCCGTCAGCTCCTTGCGCATCTGGTCCCACGCCATGGTCTGAGGGTCAAAGACTTCGGCCGGTGCCGCGCCGAACTCGTCGGAGGAGCCGTTCACGACACCAACCGTCACCGACTCGCCTGAAATGTTCCGAAAGACCGCGCCAAGCTCTTCATCCGAAAGCGAACGATTCCAGACTTTCAGTTCGGCAATCCGTCCCTTGAATACATTGGGGCTGTTGGCATCCGAGGCCGGAAAGCGAACTGTACCTGAATCGACATTCTCGGCGCCGATGACCAGTTGCCCATCCGACTTCGGAGAGAGACTCTGGGTGAGCAACGCCGTTCCGTCCCACACATCATGGTAGCCAATCGTGCCAAATGTCGTGCGTACCTTCGTCGTTCCGCCGCTTTGGTCGAGTCGAATAACCACATCATACCATTGATTTGAGTTGATTAACGCGATCGAGCTGCCACGTTTGACGAAGTTGTTCCTGTTTCCGACCCACACCATAAGCCCCGTGTCGGATCCATACGGCGCAAGTGTCAGCGCATAGCCGTTGTTTGCGCCGTAGCTCCACGAGTCGGACACGATGAATGCCTGACGGGCCGGTTTGCCTGGGTAAGCGTGTCCTTCCCAATAGAAACGCACGAACAGAGTTCTGCCTTGATCGCATGCCTCAGTCGCTTTCGCATTCGCGAAGACAACGGAATCCTGATAGTGATACACCCCGTCATCCGACTCATAATAGCTTTGCGGCAGCCTCAGCGCCGTACGAATCGGTGACGCCAGATGATAGAACGCACGCCAAGCCGTTTCCTCGGTGAAGCAGATCGGCTCGTGAGAGGATGGATTGTCGGCGGGGTTTCCGTGAATCGCCGCCCCACCGCCATCTGCACCAATCGCAAGAGCGTTGACGACTTCGGACAGATCCATTCGTCCGTTGCCATTTGCGTCTCCTTGGCACTTGAGGTCGAAGTACATGCCATCCGACATACGTGCGGACGCATCCAAGACCATCGCGAAAGACACAGCCGCTATCAATCTTTTCACTGTTGCCACAATCCATCCCCTTCTTATGGTTTGAAATGAATGGCGGCAATTATATATGATTTTTTTTTATGTCAAATCCGTGGGTCGGCGTCCCCAACACTACGCGCAACGGGTCACTCATCGATCCGATCCTTCCTGAAAGTCGCCACGAACGAGATTGCCATCGTCAACGCGCCGAGAACGTAGGCCACGGCCATCAGAATGAAGCCGATCTCAAATCCCCTGACGCCGTATCTCTGGGAAAGCGCACCCATCAGAACGCCGGAAAGGCCTCCGACGAAAAAGGCGAACACCGTGAATATGCCGACTGACGTCGAACGGTACTGCGGCGGGATGACGTCGAAAAGCGAGGCATGCGTGTTGACCTCAAAGAAGCCCCGGAAGACGCCATACGCCGCCGTCAGCGCAATCATCGTCGCCGCCGTGCCGGAGATCCCGATCAGCACGAGGCACGGTGCGCCGCAGAGGAGTGCGAGGATCTGGAATCCAAGGCGAAAGCGCGGCATCCTTTTCACGAACCGATCCGTAAGGACACCTCCGGCAATGATCGCCACAAACGCAAAGAGATGATGCCACAGCATCGTCTGCGTGCCCGCCGCGCCGACAGACGTGCCGAACTTCATCGCCATGAACTTTGGTGCCCAGAAGAGGTAGGCGTTGTTCACGAACACGATCGCGACGAACCCCGCCATCGCGCACCACGCAGACGGCTTCTTCGCGAAGTAGACAAGCCCAGCGAAGAAAGATGGCGGAGGCGCTGCTCCTGAATCGCTGTCGGAGCCATCGGCTTCAGCCGCCGTGTCGCGCAAGGCGAAGATGAAGAAGATGCCGAGCGCAAAGCCCGCTCCGCCAAAGACCATGAAGACGTGCCGCCATGTACCCAGGATGCCAAGTGCCCACGCGGTAATGATGCCAGACGTCATGAGACCGAAGTAGAGCGCACCCTGGTGGATCGAGAGCGCAATCGATCGCGTCTCCTTGTGGAACGCCGCAATGAGCGGCGGGTAGCACGGCCCGTAGAAACTTTCGCCGACTCCCGTGGCGATGGAGCGGAAGAACATGACTACGAAGAACGCCGGGATGACGAACCCGAAGAGCTTCCAGTCTCCAACGAACCCCATCATGAACGTCATGAGCGACCATGAGATGAGCGAGAGCGTGATTATCCACTTGCGCGAGAACCGGTCGCCGACCGGCCCCGCGACAAACGCCATCCCGGCGAGCGTCCACGACAGCACCGTGTTGATCCAACCGATCTGCACGTCGGTCAGCCCCAGCTCGTTCTGGATAGGGATCGTCAGCAATCCGAACAGCGCACGATCCGCCTGATGGAAGAAGAACGCACAGCTGAGCATCGCCAGCATCACCCACTTGTAGGAACTTTTCATGTCAACCTCCGTTCATACCTGCCATTGCCGCACCATGGCTTTCCCCTAAGATCTTCTGATGCTCTTCAGCGCCACCTGCACCGGACTCGGCTCCTCGCTCTTCGACCAGTCTTGCGACTCAACCCACTCCTGGGCGGCAAAGACAGTCTCGGCGGCAGTCCTGTAATCGACGTGTCCAAGTTCCGACACGAGCCTTATGCACCTGTCTATAAGCTTCTTGTTGGACATCGACACCCAGCTCATCCAGTTTCCGGCAATGCGTCCCATCGCCGCCATCGTCCCGGTCGAGAGGCAATTGAACGCGAGCTTCACCGCAAGGTGCTTCCATATCTCAAGCGGCGAGTCGGCGATCGGGAAGGCAAACGTGAAGTCACGCCGCTCCGGCCATGCGGATGCCAGCCTGTCTGCTACAGCGGCAAAGGCCGCATCCGCGCCGGGAACGTTCAGCACAACCGCCGCCGCCCTCGCATAGCCTTCTATGCGCTCTGGCGCGGGCTCGTTGCCGATCATGTACGTGATCAGGTCGGAATACTTGATGAGTGGCGGATGGTCGATGAAGCCCTGCGGCATGCCGAGGGATCGCGCATCGTCCGCCGTGAACTCCAGGCAGCGCGGATGGCGCCGCATCATCTCGCTCCAGCATTCCTCCGTAGCGTGCAGAGGATTCTTGACGAACGCCCAGCTTTGCGCGAAATCCCTTTCCCGATTTGAGCGGAGAGGCGGGATCATGAACGTGGGTGCCCGTTCGGTGTTGTCCGTGAAGAGGTCGAGCATACACTTGTCCGCAAGATAGGTGATGCGTCCGCCCGCCTCATAGACTCCCTTCTCGAACTCGATCTCGTCGGCAATCATCTTGCGTCCGGCCTCCGACTCCAGGCCTGCAAGCAGACGCTCGAACGCAAGCGTGTAGTCGGAGGCCGTCTCCTTTGCGAATCGCGGCATCACGCGACAGAGTGCCGCCTCAAGCGCACACGAGCAGAACAGCTGCTCGGAACTCGTCGCCTGCATCCGCGTCGATCCTGCCACCGACATGGAACCGCAATATAGGTCGATCACCGTCACCTTCGGGTTGTCGATGGCCTCCCGGCAGCGATCAAGGCGGCTGCGAAGTATGTCGGCAGGATTGTTGAACACGAGGAAGCAAGTCGCGCCATGCTCTGCGGCATACTTGAGCGTACCGAGAACTGACGACGTTTCTCCGCCCTCGGTAATCGCGACAAACGTGTCTCCCACTCCGACGTCGAGAGCCGCAGCCTGGCGGCGACCGCCCTCGGCGTAGTCCTCGAAGAACTCCACCGAACGGATGAGCGCGAAGTCGCCGCCCGTCATGATGGACGCCGAACGGTCGGCGAGCGCAAGTTCCTCACGTGTCAGCTCTCCGGCGCGGCGGTGGAAGAAGTCCCGCCACATCGACTCAAGGAGGATGGAGAGGCGCCCCGTCGCACCGCAACCCGAAAATATGATGCGTCCCTTTGGTCCGGTTACGGATGCGACCATGGAATCGACGAGCTTCGCGAAGCGTCTGCCCGCGAAGACGTGGCGCATCGTGATCGGCATCTGCCGATCTCCCCGCTGCAGACACTGTATGCCGGCAACCGTGGAGCGCCGAAAATCCTCCTCCAAAGTCGCAGTGATTGGATTCGACTGCTCCGTCGGCAGGAATCCGAGCTGGAACTGCTTCTCGTTGTCAATGAAATCGCGGGCCTTCGCCCGTGCGCTTTCGCCAATCTTCATCATTCTACACCCCTTAAGTTTAAATGCCGGAATTATAGCATGAGGCATGGCACTATTGAGCCAAAATAATCGTATCATTCGGCCAACGGATGTGGTACACTTCTAACCATGATTAACAAGGGCAGATTTCGCGTGTTTGTGCTCATAAACCTCGCAAGCGCAGCTGGGCGGCAACATCTTACGGGCATCTACCGCTTTCTCGGAGAGGGCCATTCGTGGGACATGAACCTCATCCGCTCGTTTGCGGACTACTCGCCGAGCGTCCTCCGCGCGACGATACGCGACGGGTACGACGGATACATCTTCGTCGCGCCGAAGGACCGCGACACCAACATGCTCTATGCCAAACTCGGCGCACCGGTCGTGTTTATCGACCAGCCAAGCGAAACGACGCTTGACCGCATCCCAAACTCGATTCTTGTCTACGACGACAACGACGCGATCGGCAAGGCCGCAGCACAGCGGCTCATGACGGCGCCAAACGTAAAGTCGTTTGCCTTTGCGGGGATCCCGCGATGCTGGAGCAATGAGCGCGGCGATGCGTTCATGCGCGAGCTTCAGCGACGCGGACGCGAGGCGGTACTGCTTGCGGACATTGGCGAACTGTCGCAGAAAGGTCTTTCCAAGAGAATTCGCGCATTGCCAAAGCCATGCGGGATATTCGCCGCATACGATGACGTCGGAAGGCGCGTCATCGAGGCGGCACGGGACGCCAAGATAAGGATTCCGGACGAACTTGAGGTCATATCGGTCGGCAATGACAATGTCGTATGCGACTATGTGCGCCCGACGCTCACCAGCCTAATGCCGGATTTCGAGTCCGAAGGCTACCGTGCGGCGCGTGAGCTACAGGCGATGATGCATGGCGCAAGGCCAAGGAGGCGCGTGTTTCTCTTCGGGATCCGCGACATCATCGAACGCGGATCGACGCGCAACGCCTCCATCGGAAGGTCAATGGCCCGTGCGGCGCTCGCCTACATCGAAAGCAACGCCCTGCGCGGAATCACGGCAGAGGATGTAATACGCCATCTCGGCACATCCCGCAGCCTCGCCAACCTGCGGTTTAGGGAAGAGACCGGCATGTCACTTCTTCAGGCAATACTCAACGTTCGTCTCGGCGAGGTGAAGCGGTTGCTTTCCCAGACGAATCTCCCGATCGCAGACATTGCCCGCCGTGCCGGCTATCCAAACGCAAACTATCTGAAGAACCTGTTTAAGCGAAAGACCGGCACCTCAATGCGCGATTGGCGCAGACAATTGGCGGTTTGTGGAGATGCGGGAGGGTCGCAACTTGTTGCGACCGCCATCACAAAAAATGGCCGTGTAGAAGTATAGAAATGTAGGTTTATCGGATTATTGGTACGCATTTAGTGCAATCTATGTTTCCTCCGACTTTAGAAACGGCACGGCATAGAGCGGAAACGAATCAAGCGTATACGTGACAGTCCCCGCATCCGTCGTCAGCGGAACGACCTGTGACGTCGGGCGGTTGAGATCGAACCGAATGGCTCGCGGGAACCGCTTGGCCAAGATTAGTTCGCGCAGGGACTTTAGTGATCCGGCGGCACCTGCCTTGACTTCGATGGGCAGGATCTCGCCGCTGTACGCCAAGACAAAATCGACCTCGGCGTTGTTCTTTCCGCCCTCCCTCAGCCAATAGGCCAGCCGAGGCTTTTCCAGGCAACCGGATGCGTACAGGAGGTGTTGCCCGACAAACTGCTCCGCCAAAGTGCCCTCGTTGACAAAGCGCATGTCATCCATTTGCTCCAGCATCTGCCAGACGACACCGCACGAACGGCTCATCAGCCCAACATCCAGAAACAGGCACTTCCACGCACCCTCCTCAGTCTCTGCGTAAAGCGGCAGTCCATCGCATTTTGATGCCCGCACGTCGGCACAGACTCGCGCCTTGCGGAACATGTTCAAGATGGCCTTGACCTCGCGTGAGCCGACCTCGCGCGAAAAGTTCACGTACTTGACCTTCTTGCAAGCCTGAGGTGCCAAATTGCGAAATATCTCTTGCATCAGTGCAAGATCGACGCCATGCGCGTATTTGGCGAAATCGTCCTCATACGATTCGAGAATCATCCGCTGGACTTCCGACATTGCCGTCAGCCCCTCCTGCGAATACGCAAGTACTGCCTCCGGCATGCCACCGACGAACATGAACTGCCGAAGGCGACGCTTGAGCCGTTCGTGAGCCATCTCCGGAACAGTCCGCTCAATGGCTGCCTGTCGGCAATAGGCAACAAGGTCTGGCTCTACTTCCCGCAGAAACTCATCGAAGCCCATCGGCCCCAAATACATGTATGTAACACGTCCTACAGGCATAGAAAGCCGTTTGGCATCGAGTGCAAATTCCAGAAGCGACCCTGCCGCGACAACCGGAAGGTCTGGACGATCCTCATAGAAATAGCGCAAAGCAACCAACGCCTCGGGAACAGCCTGAATCTCATCCAAGAACAGCAAGGAACCCGGCTCATCGACCGAATGCCCGACAAGCACGCTTAGTTCCTCTAAAATTCGTGGAATGTCGAGCGAACGAAAGATTTTCGCCAGATTTAGATGGCGTTCAAGGTTTATCTCGTTCAGGACAAGTTTTTGCGCAACCGCAAACTGCCGAACGAGCGTCGATTTGCCGACCTGCCGAGCGCCCCGCAAGACGAGAGGCTTTCTTCGAGAGGAAGAAAACCATGAGATCATGTCATTTTCAGCATTACGATACATAAACAGCCCCCTGTTTCTGACAACTGTTGCTTATTTTGGGACTGTATTATATACCAAACCGCCCTTTCAGGTCAAAGGGTACGACATGGGATGGGGGATGTTTATTCGTCTCACCGAGGCTCGTCGAGGCGGATGATCTGACC
>CAVJWR010000022.1:1393-2080 GCA_963653155.1 Limosilactobacillus gorillae | reverse complement strand
CGGCCAAAGGCGCAATGAATTGCGCCCCCGCCATCACAAAAAATGGCCGTGTAGAAGTGTAGAAATGTAGTTTTATCGGATTATGACTTTCATCCCGCACATTCCGCGAACGACAAGTACGCCATCTCCGGCAAAATGCGCACGATATTCCTCAGGTGCCTCCGTTCGCGAGTATCTTCCAAGCGGTGCCGCTACGGATGAGCCGTCAAGATAAAGAGTGCCACATACAATCGTAACGCCTGCGGGGATCTCAATTTTTCCGTCTCCCGAGATGGAAACCGTCGCCTTGCGCGAAAATGGTCGCGCAGATGAGGCAAGAAATACGCCTGTGCCTGAAACCGACACGTTCATGCAGTTTCTCCACGAGCTGTTCTCTGTCATCGTGAACGTTCCCCCTGTCACTTCGACCATCCCGGTGGAAGAGAGCGCACGATCCATGGCAAACGTCGCCGAGCCGGCCTTCGATATCCCAGCAAAACCCGTGAAATCAACGATGCTGTTCGTCATGTCCGTCGACTGGTTGATGTAGAGCAGGGCGGGACTCGTCGAGTCGACCGTTACGCCAGATGCGCCATCCTCGATATTGAAATCGCCGAAACGCTGGTGATGACCGTTCAGCCAAATCGTGCCATCTTTCGCAGTTGACCTGACTGTCAGCGGAAGCGTTCGCTGGTCAAAGGCAAAATC
>CAVJWR010000022.1:0-1383 GCA_963653155.1 Limosilactobacillus gorillae | reverse complement strand
ACGGCTTATTGTTGAATATCCAGCGGCTGGGACCTTGACCTTGGTCATCGCCTCTCGGCGCGAAGAACCACGCCGCCGACATCCCTCCCTCGCAAATGACGACAGAGCTGTTCCATAGTTTCGGACAAAACGCATGCCCAATGTTCGGCAACGTGAATGAGCGTGTAAAGCGATTTGTCGAACCGTCATATGCAGCAAAGGAACCCACTTTGCCATAGGTATAGCAGGTGACAGGGCGTTCGACCACCGTGCCGTGAAGGCGGGTTGAAACGCCGCTACCCACCTTGACCTCGTCAATCACCACGGGCACGTCACCAACGCCGCCAAAGGCGTTTGTCGTAGCCACTACTTCCAGTGTGCCGCCCGCATGAACGAACGAACCGATAAAGTCCGGACTTGGTGCCGCGAGTTCAACCGTTCCAGAGCCTTGATTGGTGATGGCATAGGGGAAGGAGGACGATAAGGGTTCCATTATGCGCAGCCTCGCATTGGCATCGACTCGCCACGACTGGTCGGTTCGGATGTCGAGTGGAACGGATACGACTACCTCCCGTGTATCGTCGGCGGGCGCATTGACGGCGATACCACGCTGATACAGGCCAACCGAAGACTCTCCATTGAGCGAGAACGTCCCAACCGTTCCATCGAACACAATTCCCTTGAAAGAGGCCGGAACATCCACGACAGCCGCCGTACCCGCCGACGCAAACGTCGGATAGAATCCTCCTGATGTCAGATCATGCGTCCCGTTGTCACTCCAGTTCGCCGCCACGCTGATGCGTGTGTCTGACCCACCTCCGGCTGTCCAAGTCGCCGGTTCATCTTCGGCCTCCGTTATGGTCTCCTTGACGGCTATCGTGCCGCCACCGGAAATTTGCCTGATTTTGCCGGTCTGGTTTCCGCCAGGAACCTGCCGACGAATGCCATTCTCGGTCACATAGATGGCGACAAAGGAGCAGTCGCATCCTTCCGGAAGTATGAGCGTCGCCGACTCTGCCAGTTCCAGCGTGAGCCGGTTTGCTCCAAACGGCGTTACAGCCGTATCCGCCACCATGAAGACTCCGTTCCCACCAATCGTCAACTCCTCCAACGACTCAAGGGCATCCGATTCGGTCGTCGCCAGTTCAAACGTAGCGCCGTCCGCCACGCGGACGGCCGAAAGGCTCTTAAACGTAGCGGTTCCGCTGATGCGAAGCGTTCCGTTCGAAACCGTCAACGTTCCGGATGTCGTATGGGCCTGATCCTTCAGTTCCTGCACGACATCCTCGGCGGGATCCCATACGAGCGAGACGGCATCCTTCAGAATGCAGCACGCCGAGTAGTCATTTATCGCCCCCGACAGGAACAGCGTCGCCGCCGCACCTGAACTGGCAACATATCGGC
>CAVJWR010000021.1:30622-37382 GCA_963653155.1 Limosilactobacillus gorillae | reverse complement strand
ATCGGCAAGTAGAACTGATCAGGATAGTCCGGCGTCTTCTTCGTGCCGAGACGGATGGCGCGGATGTCGAGCGCACTGTATTTCGGAAACGGCATGTCCGACCACGCCTTGAGACCGGCGGGCAGCGGACGATCGAACGTCGTGACGCCGACCACCCCGCCGTCGCGGCGTTCGTTGCGGCACGACACGACACGCGCCTGTCCGAGGAACATCCCGTCCATCGAGCGCACGAAGACCGCGAGAAGTCCCGGCCACTCCCACTCCCAAAACGGATCGTGCTCGATCGTGCGGTCATCGACTTTTGCGAAGACCGTCGCGCCCTTGTTGTGCGAATTGACGCCGTCATCGTTCATGTTCGTGAAATCGCAATTCGCGAGATACACACCGTTCGGGCTGAAGCCGCCGTCCGCATTCGTCGAGAGGCTGTAGTCGTCCTTCAGCGGCGAGATGCGGCAGCCGATGACCGACGGATAGCGACACTGGCCGGGTCCGAAAGCCCCAGCACGCGAATTGCGCACCCAGACGCGCGAATAGGTGAAAAGCGTGCTGCCAAGACAGCGCAGCGCCTGGATGGCGTTGTTGCGGTCGGGATAGACGAACGTCGCGCCGAGGTCGACGTCCATCTTCTTCGTCGAGGCGTACTCAGGCGCGAAGTACATGCGGTAGCGTCCGCCGCCGAGGTCGTCACACCGATAGTCGTACCAGAGGACGGGCTTGCGGATCGGGCGGCGATCAGCGCCAAACTGCACACAACTGTTCGGATGCCCAATGCGGGCGAAGCGCGGATCGTTCGGCTTGAGCGTGCCAGGGCGGTGCTTCACGACGATCCAGCCCCCGTCCTTCGAGACTTCCTCGACCGTACCCTCGACGAACGGCGTCTCTTTCCAATAGAGCTGAACGTCCTGCAGCGTCGTGTTGTAGGCCCGTGTGAAGCGGAGGCCGTCGCCGTCGTAGCGGCCGAGGACGAACTTCGTCGTCTCCTGCGACGCGCCGGCGATCACGCAGTTCGAGATCGCGCCCGAATCGAGGTGCGGCTTGAAGTCGAGATTCGTGCCGACGATCAAGTATTCGCCCGCCGGAACCTCCAGCACGCACGGTGCGCCCTTTCGTGCCCGCACGGCAGCAAACGCCCGCTCAAACGCCGGCGCGTCATCCGTCTGTCCGTCTCCTTTCGCGCCGAAGTCCTTGACGTTGAGCGAATGCGCCCGCACGGACGGATTGAGCGGATTCGTCGCCCATGCCGCACGCTCCAGCGCAAAATAGCGCAACAGCTCGTCCAGTTCGTCCAGCGCCTCCTCGGCGCGGCACAGCCCCGTCGTATCGCCGAAAGAGATCTCGCGTCCGATGAACGCGGCGAGTCGTTCGGCCATGAAAAGCCGCTTCTCGACGCGGTCGCGCGGCAACGCGTCCTGCGCATCCTTGAACGTCTCGGACACCTGCCGCCGTTCGTCCGCCAAGTGCCGCGTTGCCGCCGCAAGACGCGGTGGCAACTGCGTCTCCAGCGCCGCCCGCCGCGCCGCGTCCAGTGCGCTCGGCAGGTACTGCACGGGCTCCGTGCGCACACGCTTCGGCGACGGTTCGGTCGGCGCTTGCGACGCCGGGCACGGCACCGTCGTTCCCGACGGCGGCGTACAGCCGACAAAGACAAAAGGCAACAGGACAATCATCAGATTCTTCATGTTAAGCGTTCCTTCCTTACGAGGCTTTCTTGACGACGTGCACGGCAAATCCCCCCGGCTCCTCGGCGAGATAGAAGGACTGCAGACGCGCCCCGTCCGCCGTCCGGCGAATCGACTCCTCGCGCACGGGGATGCCGCGCGACCGGTACCAGGCGAGCGCACGTTCGACCGAACGGACGGAAAAGCCGATGTGGCCCTTTGCGCCGTAGAACGGCGTCTTCATGCACTCGACGGCACTGCCGGCGAACGCCGAGCCGTGTCCGTCCCGAACCGGCAGGCGGAAGAGGTCGGCGAAGCGGGCAACCGTCGATGCCGCCGTGGCCGTATCGCCCGTGTTGAGTCCGACGTGGGCGAGCGAGAAGCCGAGCGAAATGTCAATGCACTGGCGGCAGAGGTCGGTGATCTTCGCCCAATTGCCGGCGGCGATGTCGGACGTCTTCGCCATGTAGCTGCCGCCACACGCGGCAACGAACGGCTTGTCGAGATACGCGCCGAGATTCACAAGCGTGAGTCCGCCCGTCGGGACGAATGTGACGTCCGGGAACGGCCCGTGCAGAAGCGTGAGCGCAGGGATGCCGCCGGACTGTTCGGCCGGGAAGAACTTGAGAACCTTCAGCCCCATCTTGACCGCCGCCGTCACCTGCGAGGGGTTCACCACGCCCGGCACGATCGGCAGCCCCGCCGCCTGTGCGGCGCGGACGATCGCCGGGTCGAATCCCGGCGAGACGAGAAAGTCCGCACCCGCCCGCTGCGCGGCGGCGACCTGCGACTCGGCGAGGATCGTCCCCGCGCCAATCGCCATGTCGGGATGGGCCGCACGGATCGCCGCAACCGCCTCCAGCGCCCATGGGTTGCGGAGCGTGACTTCAATCGAACGGACGCCGCCCGCGACGAGGGCGTCGGCGAGAGGCACGGCCGCTTCAGCCGAGGGGATGGCAATGACCGGCAGGATGCCGGTCTCGGCCACGCGCGCGAGTGCGTCGTTCGGGAGAAGGGCCCTTCCGGGATTGCCGGAACGAGTCCCTTCGGGAACGTGTGCAAGGTTCTGCTGCGTCATGTCGCACTCCTTACTTGATTGCCGCACAGGGTAGCCAGAAGCGGAAGCCTTTCGAGCGTCTGAACAGGCCTGCGGCGTCCTCGGTCGCCGTGTCGGGCTCGTCGCAGAAAAGAGCCGCCGTACCGACGTCCTTGCGCCGCGCGCAACGCAGATGTTTCGCCGTCGTGCAAAACGCGCCACCGCGTGCGACGCGGCGGCCGCCAACGTTTGACCACTTGGCCCCGACAGGATCGACAGATACAGTGTCCGCGTTGCCAAGGCTATTGAACGTGTCCAGCGTCTGCTCCCACACGAGGCCGTGCATGTCGTAGAGCCCATAGCCATTCGGCAACTTTCCGCCAACAGGCTGCGGAAGGCAGCATGTGATCGTGTCCGTCGCCGTGACGAGCGTCCCATACGTCTCGTCGGAGTACCAGCCATACCTGGACAGGTTCGCGTCGGTCGTCGTGTCCGTGAGATTCGACCCGTCGCAAATCGCGTGGCCGCCGTTCGCCGCGCCGCCACGGCATGCGAACTCCCATTGCGCGTCTGTCAGGAAGTCGAACAGGAAGCCGTAGTTCGTGCGAAATGTCGTCAGGACTGGCGTGTACGTCTCGTTCTTCTGGCACGCCGTGCATTTTGGCGTGTTGGCGGCATCGATTTCGTGTCCATCCTTCGGCCAGGACTTATAGACCGTGTCGTCCGCATACTGGCTTTTGCCTTCGTCCTTTAGTCCTGACAGGTAAGTGCAACTGCTCGCGTGAAACCAGCTGCGGTAGGAGCAATACTGGATGTCTGTCTGAGGCCAATCCCAGCCCCAGTTCAACTTGTCAAACGACCGATTGTTCGCATCGCCAGAATTGATGAATTTCTTGCCGTTGAGCCAATAGGTCTGGCGATAGGTCGTCGGGTAGACGCCACAGTAGTAGTCTTCCGTCAGTTCGACAAAGTGCGTCTGCTCGGACGTGCGATAGTCTTCTGACCCCAGTTCCGTCGAGGGCGAGCCCATTCGCCACGTCACCCCCGCCGCCGGAATCCGGCGCAGGACGAGGTAGTCCGTCTTGTAGCGGACGTCCGTAATGCCGCCCGGAATCGCATCGGCCGAGGTGTAGTAGCGTGCACCGCGTTCCGGCTGGATGAGGTCGATGACCAGATAGTCCGGCGGCGCGTTCGTCGGCCACGCCTTCAGCGTGACTGTCACCGCCCCCGCGTCGAACGGGCCGAAGCCGCTGTCAGCCAACGGCTGCCAGACGAGCGTGTGGTTGCCCGTTTGCATCAGCCGATTCGCGCCGCCCGAGACGACGAGGAGATCCGATGCGGCCATCGCCGCACCGTTTGTCGTCACCGCGTCCAGCGTGACGACAGCCGGTTCGCCCGACAGCGTATAGCTGACAGTGACGGCGCGCGTCGCGCCCTGCGTCACGGCATCGACGGAAATCGTGGGCATCGCCTGCGCCGCAACCGCCGCCCAAAGGAAAAGCATCGAAACAAGAGTCTTCATTTTTTCTGCTCCTTTTTGAAAAACCTTATCGCGTCGCCGCCGCCGGTGCCCAGAGGCGATAGCCCATCACCCACTTGACGCCCGTCTCGCCGCTCGCCGAGTCGTCTGTCAGATACTCCTGTTCGGCATGTGCCGGAAAGGCGCTCACGTATGTCGCCGGACGACAAGCATGCGCCTTCGCGCAGTAGCTACCACCACGCGCCGCAATCTTGTCGTTCCGCATAATCAATGTACCCGCCGCCGTCTGCCCCGCCGGATCAGTCTC
Source organism: Limosilactobacillus gorillae (assembly GCA_963653155.1). Classification (GTDB taxonomy): domain Bacteria; phylum Verrucomicrobiota; class Kiritimatiellia; order RFP12; family UBA1067; genus UBA1731. The sequence continues at coordinate 32,901 of CAVJWR010000021.1, read as the reverse complement.
GGCCTCCGTGCCGGCCTCCACGGCATTGCGGCAGATGTCGCGGCTGAACTCGGCGACATTGCCGAGCATGTCGTAGAGACCGAAGGGATTCGGCTTCTTGAGTCCGACCGTGTGCGGCACATGCTCACCGACGGATTCATCGAACGAGTTGTTCACGTTCCAGGCGTAATCATCCAGTTCCGCGTACCAGTTGCAGTTTGTCGCGCCCTGCGTGTTCACGACGAGCGCATCCTTGTACTGCGCGACAGAACGCTTCCAGTAGCCAGGTCCCAGCGTCCCCGCACGGCACGCGAACTCCCACTGCGCCGACGTCGGCAGGTCGAAGCAGAAGCCGAAGTTCTGCCGCCAGGCGTAGAGATACGGCGTGAACGTGCCAGGTGAAGTCGTGCAGCCGCACTTCGTCGTCTTGTTCGTGTTCAGCTCGAAGCCGTCGCGAGGCCAGTACTTGTAGTCAGTGAACGCCGCGCTTGTCTCGCCCGGACAGGATGACTCGTGCATGTAGCTGCGGAGCATGCAGAACTGGATTCGGTCTACGGGCCAGTCGTCGCGGCGGATGTCCTTGAACGTGTCGCTTGACCAATGGCCAAATTTGTACGTCTCGTTGTAACCAGTCTGCGCATAGTTGTGCTGCGCATACGTGACGGGGTAGATGCCGAGGTAGTAGTCTTCGGAGAGGATCGCCCAGCGAAGGTTCTCCGCAAGGCCGACCATGTGGCCAAATGCATCGTCCGGCGAGCCCAGCCTGAACTCGACGTTTGCCGCCGGAATCTTGCGCATGACGAGGTGCGTCGTCTTGCACATTTCGTCCGTGACGGCAAACGGCATCGCGTTCGTGTTCACGTAATAGGTGGGTGCCACGTCCCTGTCCGCGAGATTGATGACCAGATAATCCGGCGGACAGTTCGTCGGCCATGCGCGCACACGGACATCGAGATTCGCCGGGTCGATGCCAGTCCGGTTCGTGAAGAAGAACTTGGCCGCACCCGGCTGAACGAGGCGGTTGACCGCGCCCGTCGTCACCTTATAGCGCGACTCGTCGAGCTTTTCGCCCGTCATGCGGTCGTAGAGCGCGAATGTCACGACCGCCGGCTCGGCGCCGAGTGTGTAGCGGACGCGCAAATCGCCGTTGTGGCGCGGCGAAGCCGAGACGTTGGAAATGGACGGCATGGCGTATGCGGTCGACGCGCATGACACAAGTCCGACAAGGAGAAATTGCAGATATTTTTGCATGGCACCCTTCTTTCTTTTTCAACGCATTATGAATATCGTTCCGAATGGCACGAAGCCCGAAACGAACGCCTCTATCCACGCGGGATACGTCCATGCGGCTTCCGTCGTCTTTTCAGCAATGACAGATGCCACCGGTGCGTATTTTCCACTCCTATCGATATCGTTGAACTGCCACGGATGATCCGTTTCCTCGGCGACCGCGCCGAACGCGAGAAATGCGGCGGCAAACGCACAACAAGTGAACTTATACATGATTTGCTTTCCTATTTGTGGGTTGATGGGGCGAGTGTAGCAAAGGCCTAAATGCGCGACAAGTCGAGATGCACCGTATTTCAGCACAACAAAAGTCACTTATTTACCCTCAGCACGAACGGCAACTTCGCTTGCGCGAGGTGCGGCGGAAGGTTCACGACCGTCTGCGACCCTTCGCGGCGCACGGGCAGCGTAGCCGTCTCACCCAGCACCGTGACGTGCGCGTTCTCCAGAATCTCGCAGTCGAGCGCGACTTCCGCCGTCGGCTCCTTGACGATGGCGTAAATCGCCTTGCCGTCCTTCGACCGCGTGTAGTCGACGGTCGGCGTTGAGAACGGCGCGACGATGCGCGTCGCGTAGATCGCCTCGCCGTTCCGCTCCAGCCAGCGTCCGATCGAGAGCAGGCGTTCCTCCTGAACCTTCGGGATCGCCCCCTGCGCGTCGAGGTTGACGAGCAGTAGCAGGTTGCCGCCGCGCGCGACGATGGACGTGAAATGGCAGATGAATTCCCTGTCCGACATCACCATCGACGGATCAAGCTCCTCCATCCAGTGGTTGCCGTAGGCTTTCGAGATGCCGGAACACGATTCCCACGGATGCCACGTCTTCGGGTCGATGTTCTCAGCCGTGTCGCCCCACTCGTCCGTGAAGAAGTCGCCGCGCACCGTTCGGCAGCCGATGAGCCGGATGCCCTTTCGCGCGAACGCCGCCTCCTCGGACGGGTCGAGCCGTCCGTAGCGGTCGTTGCAGCAGACCTCCTTTCGCCCTTCGGCCCGGTTGTAGAAGTAGGCGGTGAT
>CAVJWR010000021.1:23211-30612 GCA_963653155.1 Limosilactobacillus gorillae | reverse complement strand
GCCGTTCTCCGTCGCACGCGTCGACCAGTCCGCGTCATAACAGAGGATGTCGGGGTCGTACCTGTCGATGAACGCCGTCATCTGCGGCACGATGTACTCGCGGACGAAATCCCGGACGGCGATCTTGCCGGACGCCTTGCCCTCCATGTCCGGCGTGTAGTCGGCGACCTTGCCGCCCCAGATCTTCATCCTGATCGAGCCGTCGTCCTGAAGGATCGGATACTCCCATTCGTCCGCCTGCGAGTTGTAGACGCCGAACTTCAGTCCTTCGGCCCGCGCCGCGTCCGCCATCTCCCGTGCGAAGTCGCGCTTCGCCGGTCCGTCCACCGTGTCGCGGAAGGTGAACGGATCGTCCCAGAGGCAGAAGCCCGAATGGTGCTTGAGGAACGGCACGACGTATTTTGCGCCGCACCGGCGGAAGACCTTCATCATCTTCGCCGCGTCGAACCTCTCGCCGCGAAAGAGTCCGATGAAATGGTCGGGCTTGAAGTCCTCGCCCCAATTCTTGCGGTGGTACGCCGCTGCGCTGTCGGCCTTCGCGTATTCGGGACGGCACTTGTACTCGTACCAGTCCGGATAGAGCCGTGCCCCCTTCACATACGGCGAATAGGCCGCAATTGACCAAGGCCCCCAGTCGACGAACATGCCGAGCTTCGCGTCAACGAACCACTCGGGGCAGACGTGGCGATCCATGCCGGCGCCTGTCGCGGCGTATTTCCCGGCGCGATTGACGGCGTCCACCTTCTCCATCTGCGCCCGTGCACGCGCAATCGTCTCCGCCGAATGGTCGCGGGAGATTTCCGGCAGCGTCTTCGGGAACGGCGGCGTCGGCTTCCAGTCCGCCGGACGACGATATTTCTCAGGTGCAGTCGGCACGTCGGCCGACACCGCCGACCGCCCCTTGAACTCGTCCGTGAAAGCGGCGTTGTCCGCCGGGGCGAGCGTCGTGTCGGCCTGCGCCGCCGCGCACACGAGCGCACAACTCAACCCTGTGAATCTTGTCAATCTATCCACGACTTGCATTACGTCTTTCCTTTCTGTTTCGCTTTCGGCGGACGAGTCAGCGGTTCGGCGGGACCACTTCGCTTACCGCTCCATACAATCCGACATTGCCCCAGCGGTCGACGCTGCGGACGGCGTAGTTGCCTTTCGAGCCCTTCACGTCCAGCCGCGTCGCGACGGTCGAGGCGATCTGCTTCCCGTCCCGAAACACACGGTAGTAGACATGATCGGGGTCGGTCGCCGCATCCCAAACGAGCGCACCCTCGCCCTTCAGCTCCACGCCCCCGATGGCCGGCGGCGTACGGTCTACGTAGTCCGTCGTCAGGAATGTCATCGACTTCGCGGGCAGCGCGACCGTAAACACGCCACCCGTCGCCGTCACCATGCCGGACACCGCCTGAAGGTCGTTGAAGGCGTTCATCGGCGGGTTCGCCGACTCGTAGACGATGCGGCGGAGCGGCTGATGGAGAGACGGCGTTCCGTCCGTGCGCGTCTGCCAGGTCGAGCAATCGACCGTCACCTCCTTCGCCGGGCCTCGGTTGATGAGCGCGATCGACACGGAGCGGTCGGTGTTGAAGACCGCGCCGCCGCGCAGCATCGGGTCGGCGAACGTACACGGCAGCACCGTCGCGTTCTTGCGGAAGAGCTTCACGAGCCATCCCATCGCATACAGCTCCTCATAGGCCGAGTAGTCACGGTCAATGCTCGACCAGCGGAAGACGCCGCACTTGTTGTACTTGCCGTCGATGCGATAGCCGCTCTTGCCCGCCGAATAGAAGGCCTGCTCCGCTGGAGAGTCGCCGTTCTCGATCACGAACGGATCCGGATAATCGACGAAGCTCCAGTCCACACAGGCGACCGCACCGTTGTTCATCGCGGCGAGACCGATCTCGCATTTCGCGAGAACGCTTTCGCCGCGCGTCTCAGGCTGGCGCAGGTGGTAGCTCGTGTCGTCCTGCATGACCGTCGAACGTCCGGGCGCGGGATGAAAGCCCCACTCGCCGAGGATGTAGCGCTTGTTGGCGGCCTTGCGCGCGAACTGCACGAGGCGGTCGAAGTAGTCGTTATACTCCTGCCAAAGCCCCAAGTCGTCCGTACGGTGTCCGTAGACGTACCAATGTGTGCAGAACGCGCCAATGTAGTCGTTCATGTTGTCCCGCGCCCATTCGAGCCCCGCCCAGATCTCCTCCGGCTTGCGCGTCACCGCCTCGTCCGTCGAAAGCAGGCGAATGTCGAGGCCGTGACGGCGGAAGGCATGGAAAAGCGCGGCGTTGTAGGCTTTGTAGATTTCCCACTTCTTCTCGTAGCTGAACCAGTTCCAGCGGTCGCCCGCCATCAGTTCGTTCGTCAGGCAGTAGTAGCGGATCTTGCGGCAGTTGCGGACGTTGATGAGATAGTCGAGGTTCTTCGCGACCTTCTCGGCATAAGCTTCCGGGTCAAGTGCGTCCGGCAGGGCCGGCATCGCGCATGGCACGGCATAGAGCGTCGTCTGCGCCCGGCGGAACGTAAGGTCGTAGTAGTCCGCAAACGAGTCGAGTTCGGCTTTCGTCGAATTCGCGAAGCCCGTGTAGACGCGCGCAAAACTCGGAGAGAGTTCGCGGAACGTCTTCAGGACGCGCTGGTCGCGAAAGTCCTCCGGCATGATGCGCAGGAAGTTCGCCTCCGAATTCTGGAAGCCGAACCCGTTGAAGAGCCAGCGGAAATAGGGTTTCGTGATCGTGACATCCGCCGCCGAAGCGGACAGAGCCACCGCAACACAAACACTCGCAAAAAAAGACTGTTTTAGCATCGACTTGTTTCTCCAATCTTGAAACATGGCGTGGATTGTAGCATTTACAGCCGATGCGCCTCAAGCCGATAGAGGCACTTCGTCAGCACAACAAAAGTCACGAAATTTCAATCATGCGTCCATTCACGTTCGGGCGACTAAATAGCAAATCTGAATTTAGTCGCCCATTTTTAGCGTCTCATTTTCGGGCGACTAAATTGAAGATTCAGATTTAGTCGCCCATCATCACCCAGCAGTAGGCCACTCTGCGTTAAAGCCAAACGAAAAAAATGCTATACTTCACGGCATGAGAAGAAACAGCAAGCCGCATATCATCGTCGCCCTGCAGCTCAACGGCGCGCCGGGGCGCAACGAGTTCCTGGGGATCTCGCAGTTCCTGGCGCACGGCAAGTCCTGGAACCTGACGCTCGCCCACTCCCTTGACGACATCAACGGCGCACTGGCACGCGGCGATGTCGACGGCGCCATCATTGGGCTCCTGCACGACGCCCGCACGCTGGAGCTCGTCGCCGCGTCCACGATTCCGACTGTTCTCATCGACATCGGCGCAGATCGCGTGGGCAACCGCCGCGACGCCATCGTCTATGTGCGCAACGATGACCTCGGCATCGGACGCATGGCGGCGGAGTTCTTCACTTCCCTCGGACAGTTCCGTGCCTACGCCTTCATTCCCCCGACCGTGCCGCGTCCGTGGGCGGAGCTTCGTGAAAAGGCCTTCTTCGAGACACTACACCAACAGAACCTGCCGACATTCCGTCCACGCGAAGAGACCGACCTCGCGGACTTCCTGCGACAGCTGCCGAAGCCCGCCGCTGTGCTGGCCGCTTGGGACCGAATCGCGCAAGACGTCCTTTCCGCCACGAAGAAAGCCCGGCTCAAGGTGCCCGAACAGGTCTCCGTTCTCGGCGTCGACAACGACGGGATCTACTGCGACAACTTCAACCCCGCCATCTCCAGCGTGAAGCCCGACCACCGCCAGATGGGCGAGGCCGCCGCGCGTTCGCTCGCGAAGCTGCTGCGAGCCCCGGAACGGATCAGCGGCACCGTGCTGCGCCTGCCGCCTGTCGAGGTCATCGTGCGCGAATCGACAGCCGTGACGGTCTCGGGTGCGGCAATCGTCACCCGTGCGAAAGCCTATGTTGCCGCGAACGCCGCGCGGGCGCTGACGCCGGACGAGGTGGCCGACGCCTTGCACATTTCGCGGCGTCTGCTCGACAAGCGGTTTCACGAGCTGACCGAAAGCTCCGTGGCCACGCTTATCCGCGACACGCGCCTCCGGCTCTTGAAGACGCAGCTCCTGCGCCACCGCAAGCGGCCAATCGCCGTCCTCACGCACGAGCTCGGCTACCCGAACCCGCGCTACGTCAAGAACCTGTTCCTGAAGACATTCGGCCTCACAATGCGCGACTGGCGCAAGCAAGGACTGAACAGAAATGCATGAGTCCCTACCGCAGCCGCACAACCATGCTGGGAGGATTTGCAGGCGCTGGAGCGGTCTCGCCCGCAATCGGTTCTATTGTTCGCTGATACTGCATGTCAACTCCTAATGATGATGCGAAGTATAGCAGATAATCGTAAAACCATCAACCAGATAACCGTAAAATCAATTGCCCGCTAATCGTAAAGTAAAGTCCAGTATGAGCATGGGGAACTACCGCATGGTTCGAGATCTCGATACCGCGATAGACCGCCTGTCGCCACATGCAAAACTCTCACTTCAGAAACGAAGAAAAAGTTCTGGCGGCACCAAAGGGATCAGGGGCCTTTGAGAACGCGGAAACGACTGCGAGACCATCCACGCCCGTGGCAAGGACGGATCTCGCGTTTTCTGTCGTCAGGCCACCGATGGCAACAAGCGGAAGCGCGTGGGCATCAGACGAACGGACGGCTTGAACGATGGTGCGCAGTCCATCCACCCCCAGCGCAGGTGCCGCATCGGCTTTCGTCTTGCGAGCATCGAAAACAGGCCCAAGGCCCAGGCAATCCACCATGGCGCATCGTGTCGCGGACGACAGGAATGCGCGAATGTCCGCACACGACGTGATCGAGAAGCCGATTTCGCAAGACGGGCCGACGATTGTGCGCACGGCTTCGGGCGGCAAGTCGCTTTGCCCGACATGCACACCTTCGGCTTGGACGGCTTGTGCAAGCTCCGCATCGTTGTTTACGACAATCGGCGTCTTGAACGGCCGAAGCGCCTCGCGCAGACGCAGAATGCGTTCGTACTGGACCTTACGCTGGTTTTCCGTATCGCGATACTGCACGCATGTGACGCCGCCTTCGACCGCCGCACGCACATTTTCGAGCCAGTCGCCCACGTAGCGGCTCGGATCATCCGTCACCAGATAAAGCCGATAGTCAATCATCGCAAGCACCACCCTCAATCCAACGGCAGGGACTGCGCGAGTTCCGAAAGCGCATCTACCAGTGCGATCTTGAAGGAACCGGGCGTTTTCGCTTTCGCAAATGCGCGTTCTCCCGCCCGCTTCATCAGCTTGGAAGACTGGATTGCCGCATCCACTGGGGCGAGGCCACGCCCCAACATCGCCGCGCAGACGGCCCCCTGCGCACAGCCCGTCGCCGTGACCTGTTGCAGAATCGCGGCACCGCCCGTGATCTCGATCGGTTCAAGGCCGTCACCCCATATCCGATCCACCGCCCCCGTCGAGAGGATGGGGACAGACCCCTTCAAATTGGGGATAGACCCCGACAAGAACTCGATTTCCTCATGGTTTCCGCGAATGAGAGTTGGCTTCTGACTGATTAGCTCCAACACAAGCTGTCTCCGATAAGACATGAACTGCACCCCCACCGGGTCGAGAACCCAAGGGACAGTCCGAGTTGCCCCTGCGGGAACAGACCCCATGGCGACGGCGACAGCCGCCCGCATGACCCCGGCCTGGGTTGGCGTTAGCGTGCCGACGTTGACGAGAATGGCATCCGCCACCGCCGCCAGTTCCGCCGCCTCCGACGGTTCCTCGATCATCGCCGGCTTCGCGCCGATCGCCAATAGCACGTTGGCCGTGAAGTTCGCCGCCACCGTATTTGTGAGACACAGGACAAAGGGACTTGATTTCATTTTCCTCTCTTTCATTTCCGGCAAAACGCAGAAACGGGTGGAAAATATACTAAACCACGAACCCGAATGTCAATATTCCCGTACGGTGGAGATAGGCTTACCCGGTTGTCCAAACGCATTGTACGGCGTGACCGTGAAACGCACAGGACGGCGACTGCGTGGAGAAGCCGGTATCTCCGCCTCCGAAAACACGCAGACCACGTCGTTCGTATCATGCCGCTCTGCCATATAGCACTTGCCCGAATAGACCCACTTTTCGCAAGAGACACGCGTCCAATGATGCTTGGTGATCTCTGCCGTTACGCGATAGTCGTAGCCGCGAGAATGCGTCGCGTCGCTCTTCGCCGTCGGAAACGTGACTACGTACTGGAAATTCGTGTTTCCTGCGCGATTCTGCCCCATGCGCGTCGAAACATTCACCTGTGCGCCTTCCGGAAAACAGACCGGCTTCGCCTTCGTCGCACGCGCCTCAAAAGATGATGGACACTCTCCGTCCTTTGGCAGACGTACAGTCCAGTCCTCCGCCACCTTCTCAAGGAAGTCTATGTTCCAGCGTTCAAAGACGATGCGATTGCGGTAGACGTTCATCAGCAGGAACTGCCCTCCGTCTTCAGCGGTCCTTATCTTCGGCATCTGCTGTGGCGGCTGCGTAGGCACATAGCCATCCGCAGAGGCCCATCCGTTCTCATGTCCAGCACCGGTCTGCACACACTCCAATGCCGGCACCTGCACACAGGTGAACGCTCCCTGCCATAGGCTGTACTCGCTCGTTGCGCTCTTGTGCCGGTGTCCGCAGAGGGCTACGGCATTCGGATAGCCTTCGAGTATCGCCCGAGTCGAGCCGTCTGTAGTGGCCTCGCCCTTGGCGATGACCGTATCCTTGATTGGCTTGTGCTGGATGTAGAAGAACGGCTTAGTGCGGCCAAAACTGTTCGTGGCGAAGAACTCCTTCAGTCCCGGAATGTATTCGCCCCAGCGGGCGATCTTGCCATCGTCGCAGCTTCGCCCATTGCCGTCCTCTCGCATCGTGAAGTGGGCCATCACGAAATCGTAGCCCTTCACCGTCTTGCGCATGATCGGGGACCATGGCTCATTCAACGCCTCCTCGTAGATCCGCTTGCGCCCGTATGTCGGGATGTCTCGCTCCAAGATATATTCACGCGAGTATCTTCGCGTGATGTTCGGGTTCCAGAAGTTCTCTATCTCATGATCGCCGTAGATGAACACCTTCTCTATCGGCTGTCCGTCCGAGCGGCGATTGCCGGGGAATGCGTCGAACCATATCTGACCGAAGGTGCGGAACCACGTGTGCCAGCCGAGTTCAACCATGTCGCCGCTTGCGACGACGGCATCGGCCTTGCGTTCGTCAAAGAACCTGAACGCCTTGCGAAGCCGCTGAACCTGTCTGCCTCCGTTCTTCTGCTCTGGCTGGATGTGGATATCGGACAGGACGCCCACAACCAGTTCAGGCTTCTCCGCTTTGGCTACCGTATCCAACGACAACGCCGCAACCGCACAAATAAAAAACTTT
>CAVJWR010000021.1:17608-23201 GCA_963653155.1 Limosilactobacillus gorillae | reverse complement strand
TCCATTATATGCTTCGTCTTCGTCCGTTTCCGCATCATATCATCGGCATGTAGTCACGCGGCGGCGCAGGATTCGCCTTCTCATATCGGGCGTCCTCGCCTGCCGCCGCCTTGAGCGCAGGACGCCGCGCCTCGTATGTGCGGTCAATGGCCGTGCGCGTCAAAACCGACTTCGGCGACACCGGCTGATCAGACGGGACAATCTCGAAAACCTTCGTGCGCATCGCACCAACCTGCAGACGGATGCCCTTCTCCAGCTCCGCTCCAGTCCATAACGACGTCTCGCCATCCTTCGCATAAAGGACTCCATTCTCGTCAACCACACGGAAGCGTCCCGCGAGTCCCTTTACGCGCAGGTCGAAGAACGCCTCCCCCTTTTGCCAAAAGTTGAGCGCCGCGACAATACGCCGCCCCTTGTGTTCGAACGCCTTGAGCTGCAGCAGTGCGGCATTCTTGCTCTTCGGCAGATAGCGCGTCGCGTATGAGACGGGTGTCGCATATTCCGCAACGGTCGTCGCCTCGACATCACCAGTCACGTCTCGTCCATCCCAGACGAAGTCCTCGTAGCGTCCGGCGCGGGCGGACGCCTCGGCATAACGACGCCAGAAGCGGGCATCGCAGCCCTTCGGGAAGAAATAGACCATTGCCGCCTGCCAGCGGTTGAAGAAATACGAGTCAAGCGCAAGGGATAGCACTTCCGGCACAGTAACCCACGAGTCGCACTGGAATCCCTGCGGATAGGCCATCAGCTTCGGACAGCGTCCCTTCGCACAAGTCTTGTCAAACTCGCGACGAAGGTCGCCAGCGGCAAAGAACGGCGCGAGCGGCTTGTTCTTGCGGTAGGCATAGGGCCTTTCTGCCTCCCATGCCGCATACGGTCCCCACGGCTCAATCCACTTGAGGTCACCCGCATACTCGAACGGACGGTATTGTGCGGCAAGATCCTCATCCTTTCTGCACGATGACATATCGGCCCATTCTACACCGGGAATGAATCCGAAGCTTTCCTTTCCGCCTGTCATTTCCTTCACGTAACGATCGACAATGCGAATAATTCGCGCATGCTCGCGCGTACGGAACTCACCCCAAGCCTTGCGATGCTTCTTTACAAAGTCTTTTGGCGCCGTACCCTTTGGCCAGTCCTTAGCAAGCTCATCCTCACTCATTCCAGAAAATGCACGGAACGCCTCGCGGCAACGGTCGCAATAGCACCCGGCATCATTGAAATGGCATGGTTCCCAGTTGGCCCAAAGTCCAGAGGCTCCCTCAAGCTCCTTGCGCATCTTTGGCACCCACACGCTCTTCAGCCACTCACTGTCGCTGTAGACGGCAATGGGGCAGACGGCACGGGTCTCGAAATCGGCGTTCTCTCCGCGATTGTGGACGAAGCGGACTTCATCGGGTACCTTTCGCCCCCAATTGAAGTTGTAGCCATCCGCGCAGGAATCCGAATTGGCAAAGACATAAGGAATCCCGTTCTCTCGTGCGAGCTTGCGGCAGGCAGGGGTGTCGCCGTTGGCAATGAGTCCGCGAACGCCACAGTCCGCCATGAAGCGAAAATGTTCGGCTCGTGCATTGTCGTCGTTCATTTCGCGGTAGAATGAGGCGGCACCGTAGTCCACTCCGTTGAAGTAACGTTTCGCCGCCCGCACGGGCGCGATTGGCGGCACAACCGAGAAATCGATCTTAGGGATTCCGCAAATATCCTGGCCGTCACATGACACCCGCACCGAACCGACACCCGCGACGCCCTCCGCAGCGTCGGCCATCGCCCGTACAAGTATGCCTCGTGTACCCCAAGTGCAGAATCCGCCTGTAGAGTAAAGGTGCAACCCCTTCCATCGGAACGCAGTCACTGTAGAGCCATCCGAACGCGTCTCCATCCTCTTTGTGGCAAGGTCGCCGAACGAGGTATCGACGAACGCGATGCCCTTCGGCAACGTCACCTCCACAACGTAGCGCTTCTCATCCAACTTCGCGTCCGCCCGCTTGTTGAAATAGAACATCAGCGCGGCGACCTGTCCGCGCGAGACGGCGAACGTGTTGTCGAATTCGTGCATCGTCGCGAGTTTCATCCTCAGCGGCGGCGGATCTGGAAGCCGCACAACCGCAAGATCCTCGAACGCGAAAGTAGCACCATTCTTGAGGCGAATCGCGAACGTAAGGGCCGTTGCGCCCTTCGGAACGTCGAACTCGCCTCTCCATGGCATCCAGTCACCACTCGTCGTCAGCAGATTGAGCTTGACCGACTTCGACATGCCGACAAATCCGATGTGGAATCCGCCGTTCGAATGCACCTCATGGCGGTAGTTCGGAGTCTGCGTAGACCTAAGTCGCATCGACAATGCATAGCGTCCGCCACGGTCATCCGGAAGCGGCACCTCCGCAGTGAAATCCATGCCGCCCGAAGTCGCGCCCTTCACAAGATTGTCCGCCGGATTGACCGCAGGGAAGCGTTGGCGCGAAATTGCCTCAAGATCGAACGTCATGCCGCCCGGATCAAGCGTCGCCGCCGGCAGTCCTTTGTCATAATCGCCCGCGTATGCGGTCGCCAGCGCAAACAGCGGCAGGCACAGGGAGAATAGAGATGCGTTTGCCATTGTAAGGATTCCTTTCCTTGGGTTTATCGTTGCATCAGCGGATGACCACAGTCATGCCGTACGGTCTGCAAAGGACAAGGCGCCCCCTGCGAAGCATCACGACTCGATCCGGCAAGGACTCAAGGCCTTTCACCACCGGCATTGCGGAAGGCGGATTGCCGTTGTAGTCCACGAGCGTGTACCTGTCGCCCGAAGGCAGAGATGCGGCATCAACGGTGAACTCCGAAGGCATAGTAACGCCATCCCCGGCCTTCAGCATGCCGCCCTTGAACACCACCGTCGCGCCATCCGGGATTGCGCCGTCAACGCCTATCGTTAGCGTGCCGCCCTCTACGCTGATTGCGCCGCCGAACGTGTTCACGGCATTAAGGACTAGTTCGCCATCGCCGCGTTTCGTCACATTCCCTGTGCCGGAACCGTTGTCCGCAAGTGTCACGTTCAAGGGTATGTTCGTGGTCAGCCCGCCACAGAAGAGATATGCCGTGGCCCGCGTGTATCCCTGACCCGGCGATGTCACAGTCACGCCGGTGATCCGCTCGCCGACCGAATCGTATTCCGCCATCGCAACCGCGCCCACGCCATCGCCCTCAATGACGACGGACGGCGCCGCCACATAACCGCTGCGCGGAGCTGACGGCAATTCTATCGAGGCGATGCCTCCGCCGACGGGACTCTTCAGCGGTGTAGATACCACGCTCGACACGCCTGAAGTCACTTCAAACACTGCGCCACCGGGATATACGGTCGCATCCACCGCCTCGTTGCCGGCGCCCAGCAATTCGCCAGAGGCAATGGCGGATATGCCTCCGCCATTGAACGCGACCATGGCCGTAGTTGTCTCATGGATGGCGTCATGCCGCCACATCGATGTCTTTTCCGCCTTCTTCACGTATGGTGCGTGCAACATTGCGCCGCCCGTGAATGCAACCGTTCCTGTGGAGCAGGCCGTGTCGCACAAAACCAATCCGTTGGAGAATTTCGGTGTGACGCCACTCTCGAAACTAATGCGGGCCGTTCCGTTGGAAAGGTCTGCCACGGAGCCACATGAACGCGACGAATATACGGTCTGGTCAACCGTGAACCGTCCTCCCACGAGCCGCATGTCCGCCACACCATGATAGCCGACGTGCATAGTCTCAAGGTCTACATCACCACCCTTTTGCATGAAGTGCGCGTAGGCGCTGGTGGACGTGGTATTGCCCATCTGGAACGCCTTGGCGCCCCTGCACTTCACTGTGCCGCCACCTATCTCCACGTATGCGACGGAATCGCGTGCCTCGCCAAAGCGTATGCAATGCTTTGCATTTGACCTTCCAACACACGACAGCTCTCCGCCTCGCATTATCAGACTTGCCATCTGGCCGTCTCCGCAATCATTCGAGAGTGCCATCCACAGTCCGTTGGAGATGGTGCCGCCAGGCAGGAGCGTAAGCACTCCACTGCTGTTCTTCGTCAATCCACCAACATAGAAAGGCCTTATATCCGCATCGGGAGAATCGTCCGCGTCAATCACGGTCCCTGCCCCAACCGTCACGTGCGCAGGGAATTGGAAATCGCCCGTGGGGCTCGTGATGTACGTGTATGCTCCGCCGAGATTCACATGGCCGGCATTCATGAACTCCACACCTGAATTGGAGAACAAAGTCCCGCCAAGCGTAACGGATCCATCCACAGGATCCTTTGCCGAATACACGATCTCCGGACGTTCCCCAGCCGGATAGTCCGAACGGAATCCCCTGAATTGGGTGCCGTTCGGAGGATATCCGCCACGTATGACGGCGCGACCGCCGCCAAGCGTAAAGAACGACATGGACGAGAAGTTGTCGAAGATTCCACCGGCAGGCGTCTTGTCGTTGAAGTTGCAGTCTATCGTAAACTCATCGCCATCATCAACGTACGTGCCTATGCCCCAATTGCGATCCATTTCCCCATCATAGCGGAATAGCTTGATAAGTTCCCACAACTCATCTCCCGTCCAACCGTTGCGCGTATCGGTCTTCGACGCAAAGCATATTGCCTTGCGCACCCCTGCGTTTGTGATCTTAAGTCGAGTCACGTCCCCGCCTGGAACCGAATCCTTGTCCATCAGCAGAAGCAATCCGGCAATGAGTTCCGCAGTGCCGTCATACGTATTTGGTCCGGAAAGGCATACCACCCCGTTGCCGCCCGTCGTCGAAGGGTTCTTCCCGGCGGCGATTACCTTGCCGGACCCTGTAATGCCTCCCTTTATGGAAAGCGTACAGTCCATCGCCGCCCCCAATCGCAGCACATTCTGGAAGCTTATCGAACCGCGCCATTCGGCGTCTTCCCCATCCGCGTACAGAGAATCGGCGGCATCGGTCGAATCAAGCACCTTAAGCGGACAATCGTAGATCGTTCGCACAGAGAAATCGCCGCCCTTGATGAACAGGCGAGCGTCATTCCTCATTTCCACCGACACCTCTACATCATCCGCAAGCGACAATGGATACAGTGAATACAGATTGCCGCCACCCGTAAACGCAATCGTCCCAGAGCCTGCAATCCCATCAGGAGCCGCATCAGTGGCCTTGAATGAAAAACCGTTCGATACTGTCAGTGTGTGTCCATTGAGGTCAACCGTTCCGCCGCCCGCGCTATATGCGTTCTGCGTTCCACGGGCGATCAACGCATCGTCGGAAAGGCTGATGTGCCAAGAGCTCACATAGAAAGCCGCATATTGGCCAGAAGAACCATAGCCGAACAGCAACGCGCCCTGTCCATCCACGCCGCTGCCCGCTATGTCTATCCTGGTTCCGCCAAAGAATCCCTTGTGCGCAATGGACATGTACACGTCAGTCCTGACTGTCGCGCCGGACTCGACTATCACCTGTGCGGAACCGGCCTTGCCGAGAGGCGTATTGCCATCCTTGTCACCTTTGAACGCGATCTCCCATATGCCTTCGGAAACACGCAGAGTCCCGGCAAAAGACCCTATCACCCCATTGCCGACATCCGTCACCCTGAGCTTGCCGC
>CAVJWR010000021.1:14912-17598 GCA_963653155.1 Limosilactobacillus gorillae | reverse complement strand
CCGCCTGGTCTTCGGTGAAGTCAGTCTGGTCATCCTGTACGTCAAGCGTATATACTCCGACATCATCAGCCAACGCGAGGAAACCGCTTGCGACTATGGCGAGACCCAACACTTTTCTTGCGAACATGCTTACCTCCAATTTGATGTGATTTTTCCAACAACGTAACGTGACAACATTTTCACCTGATATCAAACTTTCAAGTATATCTTATGTTTGTGTAGCAGATAAAGGAATGTCCAGCAGATCGCGATGTATCCAACGTTCACAACGACGCTTGACCAGCCAGACGGCACCAGAGAACTCACCCACCCGAACAGGAACGAACTTGCCGAACGGAAACCGATGACACGCTGAACGAGATAGATCGTAAGCGCATTTAATCCGATGACGCGGAAGAAGAGCGTTCGACGCCACCACCCCTTCACATCAATGAGGAAATAGCAGGCCGTGAAGAGCGCAAGCGAACAGGCCGCCGCGACAAGCGTGAACGATGTAGACCATAGTATCTTGTTGAGAGGTACGGACCATGGGCCGAGACCATAGGCAGCAAACAGACCGACCGCGAGCATGCCGAGCGCCGCAACAGCCATCGCCATCGACTTGTGCTCGCCTGAAGCCGACGAATTTCGTACGTGTTCGCCAGTGAAGATGCCGAAAAGCGCCGTTGAGATCGCCGGTATGGTTGAAAGAACACCTTGGTACGTAATGACGCCTGGAATGGTCAGTTTGCCGGGCAGTAGCATCCTGTCGATCCATCCCGAAAAACAGCCCTCCATCGACAGCGGCGATGCGTCAGGACAATCCGGCGCCGACAGGAATACGCAGACGGCCCAGTAGCCTACGAGGATCGATATGGCAACAATCATTCGCATCCGCACACCACAAAAGACCGTCAGCAGCGCAGCCGCTCCCCAGGCTATGCCAATGCGAGCCAGCACCGATCCCCAGACGACATTCATCAGGCCATCCTTCAGAGCCCCATTGTACACGAAGCCGAGCAGAGAAAGCACAATGGCGCGCCTGAAGATTTTCCAGACGATTGCCGAGGTACCCAGCCCGCGCTCACGTTGCTTCGCGAGCGAGAACGGAAAGGATATCCCAGCAATGAAGATGAATGTCGGAAAGACCAAGTCTATGAAATGGAATCCATGCCAGTCCGGATGCTCCATTTGGCGGGCGATCGCCGTCTCGGCTCCATATCCGAATGCGCCGCAAAGCGCGACGACAAGTGACGAAAGCCCCATGATCCAGAGCATGTCAATTCCACGAGCGACATCAAGTGAAGCCAGCCTTGCGCCATTTCCCTGTGAGTTCATGTACATTTCAGCCATTCTCCATTTACCCTATCGGCGGGACGGCAGGTCGTCCAGTACACCGCGCCCGTTCTTGATGGATCCCTCGTAAACGGCGAATGCCTCTGCCATCCATAATCCAACGCGACGGCCACGGAAAATATCGTCCGCCGTCTTGCGGGCGATTATGTCGGGCGCATTTTGGCAGACGTAGCACGCCATCAGCCTTTTCTTCGTCTCGCGCACAGACTCTACGTTCACATAGTGGGTGGGGCGGAACGAACGAGTTTGGTTTGTCTGCTCGAAAAAGTATATCTCTGGACTCTGATTAGACAGGTAGAGCGCATGCATCGCCGATGCCGACGACATCATGTGGTCTGGATTGATGTCGAGCGGCCAGTGCAGGAACACGGCTCGCGGTTTCCACTGCTCGAATAGAGATACAAGCTCCCTTGTCGCCTTCTCGTAAGCCGCCAAGTCCTGTCCCCTATAGTTGACGCAACTAAGGAAGATTGGCTCGGTTTTTAGGAACTTGCAGGCTGCGCGTTCTTCCGCAACGCGTAGCCTTCCCGTAGAGCCGTCACGATATCCCTTCTCGTCTATCCCGTTCTCACCACGAGTGTAGTCAACGACCTTTACGTCGTATTTCTGCGAAAGCAGGAGTGCCGTTCCAGATGGCTGCGCAAGATCGTCTGGATGCGCCACCACGAACACGACCTTCTCCCGTTCCGCCGCAAACGCCAACGTAGACATAGACAGGCACATGCCTAATACGGCAAGTCTGCGGAACGGATTCTTCCCCGCACACGTCTTTCCCATAAAAGCTACATTCGTCATCATTCGGATTCCTTATCTACGCGGCTCCAAGCGACCCACTACCAACCACTCTCTTGCCTATAACTTCTTCAAACGTGACTCATAGTATCACAATCCGATTTCCGAATCAACATCAATCTTCAGTTATTTGCAATAAAATCTACCCCCCCCCCATATTTTGGCAATTAGCATCACTTGCAACGAGAATCATACTCGCGGAGGTATGCTTCATGGTATAATACGGAACGTATATGGCAAAGGATACAAAGAACATTCTGCTCGCCGTCGGCGATGATGAATACGAAGCGGAGCTTGCGGCAAAGAACGCTATTGCGGAACACGTTACGCAAGAATGCCGCGAAAGCGCCGTAGAGATCGTGTCCGGGGATGCCTCAAACGCCGAATCGCAACTCGCCTCAATCAGGGAGTGCATGTCGTCCATCAGCACACCGCCATTCCTTGATCCTGTCAAGCTGACGTGGTGGAAAGGCGTAACCTTCCTTCCCGGAGGCGGACGCGGCGGCAAGATCGCCGATGACGTAAAGAATGCCCTTGAGAACCTTGCGGACTTCCTGAC
>CAVJWR010000021.1:4731-14902 GCA_963653155.1 Limosilactobacillus gorillae | reverse complement strand
CTTCTGCAGACATCGGTGTTTGCCAAGAGGATGAGTTCCATTTCAGATGTCAAGATCTGCACGATGCCTGACAGATCCGACAAGCGCACCGCCGCCGCACTCGGCAAGCTCGCCTCGCTTGCGGAGGCCGAGCATCTTACGTTCTCCCCCGATGACGCCAGGGCATTCATAGCGAAGACAGGCTCCAATACCCGCACGATCGCATCCGAACTCGCGAAGATGCGCACGTACCTTGGCGAGGATGTCCACGAGGTGACGGCAAAGGACATAGAGGCGATAACGTCCGTCGGCGGAGACGAAACCGAGATATGGGCGCTCACGGATGCGTTGGCCTCGCGGAATACCGCCCGCGTGCTTGACGTGCTCAGGCAGTTCCAGGGCGACGCCGGCTGGACGATAATGATATCAACCATCGTCGAAAGGTGGTTCCGCGAACTGATCGTGGCGAAGGTCGGCGGCGGCGGAAACGACTTCAAGTCGCGCAAGAACGCCGCAGCGGCCGCCGCATTCACCTTGACGGAACTGCGTCTGGCCCGCTACAGGATGATAGCCTTGCGCGAGAAGCTGGTGTCGTCGCAGCCTTCCGACGAATACGTTGAGCTTGAGCTTCTGCGAACCGTGGCAAAGGGCAGAAGGTAAGGCCTACCTTACCGAAATCATCGTTCCGCGCATCGGCACTACGATCTCGCCGCCGCCGGCGATGAAGTCGCCATCGCCGTTAGGCAGAGACGAATACCTGCCCGACGGGAGCGCCACGCCGTTTGTGCATACGCTTCTGAACTTCTGCGCCTCTCCTGACGGAATCTCGAACACGCCAAGGTCCTCAAGGTGAAGTTCCGCGATCTTTCGGCTGAAAGTCCCTCCTGCGGCAACCTTAAGCCGTCCATCACCATTGACGATCACGTTGGTGCCATTCAGCCAAGTCGCGTCACTCGCCATGGACAGTGTGCCAGCGGACACCTCAAGATCTCCGACTGTGGAAAAATCCTGCGAGCAGAAAGTCATCGTCTCGTTTGTTGCGTTCATCCTGAATGACAGCGCACCCGCGATATCCACACAGTTCGTCAGAAGAGCCATGCTCTTGAAATCCATGACGGTGCGCCCACCGACGACCTCAAGAAGCGATCCGGGATCTCCTCTCATCTGCGTACCCTTTACGTTCTTGACAGCGGCAAGCCGCGTCACTCTCTGCGTCGTGGAATGCATCTCAAACATTCCGGGATGGTTGTTGCCGTATATCATAAGCGCACAATCGCCGTTGAAACAGTAGGATCTGCGGCAGTCGATCATGCCGACGCCATCGTTGCATTCGAGCATCAGGCCCTCCCCTGAAGCGGTGCCCCGCAGGGAAAGATCCTCGGCATCCAAGACCAGCGTTCCCTGATACACGCCAAAGTATGACGAAGACACTAACGGCTTGTCCTTGATCACCATCGTTCCACTACCCTGTTTGCGCATTAGTATCCCTGCCGACATTCCGCCCGAGAAAGCAAGGGAAGCCCCTTCATCCACGGTTATGTATGGCCACCATGTCTGGTGGTGAAACGCCCCCTTCACCTCGTTTGTGGTGTTTGGCATGCAGTAGAAGAGCGTAAAGCCGGAAAGGTTCAGCCCACGGGAATATATCGGCTTTTCTATCGTTACGTTGTCCAGCACAACCGGGAGGCTGCCGTATGCGCCAGTTCCCATGTACACGTTGTTCGTCTCAGAACACGCAAGGGTAAAGGCGTTGCTCGCTATGTATATGTACATCGTATGCTCGCCATTTGCCACAGGCGCACCCTGATCCATGTGGTTGGGCGTCGCGATCATGCCGCTCAGCACAATCTGCGCGGTATCCTTCACCGTCATCTTCCCGACAACCGTCAGCGAGGCATCCTTGGTTGCCGGACGAATCGAGAATGGGGTGGATGCGGCCGTGCGGGTAAAGTCGATGCCGTTGATCGCCGTCCCTTCCCCATACACCATCTCGTCGCCGTCGCCGGCTACAGTGACGCCAAGGGCGCCGCTCGCAACGTCAATCGACTCTGGTGGCCCCTGCCAGTTGCCGAGAGTGCCCATCATGTTGTCGCCATCCGCCGCCCCAGTCCATACGGCAGTGGAGCCCTGGCCTATCGAAAACACAAGGAGAGTTGCTCCATCATTCAGGCAAGGAAGCGTCTTGGACGTATACACCCCCGGTGAGATCGGATTTCCGCCAAAAGCGAGTTCATATACCGTTTGGGTGGATGTCTGCGGCAAAACGAGTTTTGCATCCGATCCAAGAGACAGTGAGGCCTTCTCCAGCGGGTTGCTTCCGGCAGACGCATCCGATACCTTCAGGATGCCGTCCACCGAAATCGACTTGAGTGACGGAAATGGATCGGCATTCGTCGATGATATGTCGAGAGACGCCGATTCGCCGACCAAAATATTCTTGACGGAATAGAATCTGGCGGTGCCGGCGACACGAAGCGCACCCTTCATCACGTCAATAGACCCGGACATGGCGTGGGTCTGGTTCGAGAACGTCTGCGTAAATCCATCGTATGCGTCTATCACAAGCGACATGGAACCCGAAAGCGGCGCGGAAGTCGTCAACTCCATCGAGTCCGCACCGTCATCCGGCGCCACGCCTGTTATCGTCAGCACCTTGGAGCCCGCGCCCGAAACCTGCCAATCGTATTTGTTGCCTGCCGAAGCCTCCTCATTGTCATCTAGCGGATCGCTTTGCAACCCGCCTATCGTCTGGCTGTGGGCTTGACCATCGTAACCTTGCGCCTTCAAGTAGGCAAACGTATACAGACTGAGGCCGTTTGGCTTCTTCACGTGCCGGAACAGGGTGCCGGGAAGTACGTTGTCCGCCGCACAGTATACGGGACGGTTCGCATCTACGATCTCGCCTATCTCGTTTACCGCATGGAACACCAATGCGCCATGCATGTTGTTCTGGTTTGGATTGTCGTAATCGCCAGTGCGCTTCGCTCGGTTTATGCCCAAATCAAACTTCGGGGTCTTAACCTTCCCCTTGAACGCCATGCGGCAGAGACCGGAAAAGCCGATGGAGCCTACGGCTTCGATCTCGCCGAACGTGCACGACTGCACCTTTTGCCACCTGTTGAACTGGGACTTGCTTATGGCCGTAGTGGAATTGAGGTCGTCGATGAACACGAAATCTGAGGCCGCCGTTATCTTGCCGGCGATCTCAACGTTCTGCCCGTATATCGTCAGGGCCGGATATGTGCCGGAAGAGGTTCCCGTTACGTTTATGCCGTTGGCGATCGTGACAATCCGGGTGTCGTTGCTTCCGGCGCCCACGATGCCAAGCTCGCAGTATCCCTGATAGGAATCAGTCTGCCCGCAGACCGTCACCGGGCCGCTGCCAAGGGCCGTGGTATTGACGGTTCCGGACATTTCCGCCTCGGAGTCCGGATCGACAAGCACAAAACCCTCCCGGATCTCCACGCCGCCGGTGAAGGTGCTGTTCTTCCTCAGCACAAGATAGCCGGCCCCCTTCTTTATTATCCGCCCCGTGCCACTCTGTGCCGCCGTGACCACGTTCGACTCGCCAACCGAGACAGTCACTTCCCAGTCGCCTTGGGATGTCATGTCCTCGGTTGTCTCCGTAATGCCGTCTACCCCATGGCACACAGCCGAAACGAAAAGCGTCACAAAAAGCGATGTCAAGGTTTTCATATGCAGTTCTCCAAATGAATGGAGAGCATAATACCATTATCATTTTTTTTTTCAACAGAAAGTTGTAGGTAGTTGGTAGTGGGTAGGTATTTACGATTTTTCGATTTGCGATTTACGATTGCATTTAGCCATTTAGGCATTGGTAGAGCGTACCAACTATCAACTACCTAAAATCCAATCACATCTCTGTGCCTCAGTGGCTCTGTGACTCTGTGTTAAAAACCATTCGCAGTTTTTTTTGTTTAACACAGAGACACAAAGGCACAGAGTTTTTTTTTATGCCTTTAGATTCTACACTTCTACACGGCCATTTTACGGCGGCGGGAGGGACGCGATTCATCGCGTCCATGAGTGCAACGGTCGCAATAAGCGAGACCCTCCCGTATAATGCATGACGGCGGTTTCATCGAAACCGCCCTACCAAATCATCAATGAAATCGCAACTTCTCAACCTCATCATGCAATCGTAAATTCAAAACTCGAATATCGCCATGCGGTGGTCGGACACAAAGCTTACCGGCGCAAGCCTTCGCGAAACGCTTTCGCCCGCCCCTCGGCAAAACACGTAGTCGAGCGTCGAATCCGGATACCTGGTGTTTCCCGGATGCGTTCCGCGTTCGGACGCGGCGGCGCCCTTCCAGCCATCTGCGAATCCGGCGGACTCCAGCATTCCGAATATCGTGTCGTCCTTGAACTGGGTCTGGAACCTGTCCGCATTGAAGTCTCCGGCTATCACAACCTTGTCGGCGGAGACATCCTTCGCAACTGCAAGCACCTGCGCCATCAGCGCCTTGCGCTTCGCGACATTTGCCGCCTTGGCCGCCGCCTTCCTTGCCCCATAGTTGCTCTTGAGGTGTACGCAAAAGCAGGCGATCTTTCCCTCTTCCCCGCCATCGAGCAGGGCAAACGCATATCCGCGAGGGACGAACATGCCGTCCGCACGCTTGGAATACTTCCACTCGGTGCGAAGCACCGGCAAATCCGTGACTATCGCAAGCTGCTGCCACTGGAGACGATTGTCGCGGAAGTCCCGGAACGAGGACGACACCGCGACATGCAGATTGCTGTCGCCAATGGCCGCCACGAGGTTCGTGCATGAAGTCGGGTCCCTGATCTCCTGAAGGAAAAGGATGCGATGGTTCCCCTTCAGGTTCTCGCGTATCACGTCTGCGGCATCGTTGATGTTCGCGCTCTCCACACGCGGCGACGCCCTATGCTCCGCCCGTCCGGACGGGAACCACTTGAGGTTCCATGTGCCCGCAACGAACGCAAAAACAAGAATGGACTTGAATAGCACAAGCATCTTCTAAACTCCACAGGCAATCCCGTCACAGGACGGAAAGAGCCTCGTTCATGAGCCTGCGGGCATTCTCGTCTCGCATTTTCGCAGAGTCGGAACCAAGCACAACGACAATCGCCCTGCGCCCATTCCGCTTGCCCGTAAGGACAACGGAACTGCCGCCCGCATCTATGTACCCCGTCTTGAGTCCATCGACCGCCTCCGTTCCGTCGGGGTTCACGATCTTAAGCTTGTCCGTGCGCATCACGTTGTTGTGGTTTATGATCTTCTGTCCGTTAGGCATGGTCCAGGTCTTCTGCGAAGTGTACTTGAGTAGTTCGGGATGGTTGTTCACGATCTCCCTCGCAAGCTTCGCCTGGTCACGGCAGGTCGTGACGTTGAACGACTTCCACGGATACCTCCTTGCCGAGTTAGGCGGCAGTCCGTTTGGGTTGCAATAGATGGTGGAGTTCATGCCAAGGCTTTTCGCCCTCGCGTTCATGCGGGCGACAAACGCCTCCATAGACCCTGCCGAATGCTCTGCCAAGGCGACCGCCGCATCGTTTGCGCTGCGTATCATGAGCGCATAGAGAAGCGTATCCACCGACCACGACACCGGGCGTGGAGGATTGCCGTCCGTAAAGCCGATTATGCTCGGCTCCATGCGCAGGGCATTGGCGCTCGCCGAGACCATCGCGTCAAGGCCGTACTTCCCCGCCTTGACGTCCTCAAGGACAAGAAGAGCCGTCATGAGCTTCGTCACGCTCGCCGGACGCGCCTGGCGATCCGCGCCATCCGAGAACATCACGCGCCCGCTACCCGCATCCACGACAAACGCTCCCACATACGGCGCACACCTGTATGGATTCGCCTTGGCGGGTACATTCGCACGTGGTGCCGGTTGCCTATGGTTTACGGCTGGCCGCGCAGTGGTCGCCGAGGACGCCTTGACGTTTCGTGCGCCCATTTTCTTGGGGGCCGCATCCACAACCCATGTGGACATTGCCATGGCCACGCACAGGGTTGCGCATATGGCCCTATTCGCCAAACCAGATCGACATTGCATAATTGAAGTTGACATTGGCCCGTATTATACCACACGGAATGTTCGCGGCAGGTATTTACGATTGCATGATGAGGTTGAGAGGGTGAGAAGTTGAGAGGGTGAGAATTTACGATTTCATTGATGATTTGGTAGGGCGGTTTCGATGAAACCGCCGTCATGCATTATACGGGAGGGTCGCAACTTGTCGCGACCGTTGCACTCATGGACGCAATAAATTGAGTCCCTCCCGCCGCCGAAAAATGGCCGTGTAGAAGTGTAGAGTCTAAAGGTACCAAAATCCACTCTGTGCCTTTGTGTCTCTGTGTTAAACAAAAAACTGCGAATGGTTTTTAACACAGAGTCACAGAGCCTCAGAGGCACGGAGACCTAAAAACCTATCCTGTCAATCCTGTAAATCCTGTCAAAAAAACTCTCTGCGCACTCAGCGGCTCTGCGTGAAAAACCTACCAACTACCATCTACCAACTACCACTACCTAAATCGAAAAATCGTAAATCCTTCTACGCGAATATGCTATAATTGCGCCTAAATAATTTTGAAAGGAACTGCACCATGGAAAGTCTCGTGTTTTTCGCGATAATCGCGTTTGTCGTACTGGTCGCAATCATAAAGACGGCCGTAATCGTTCCACAGAACACGGCGTATATCGTCGAGCGCCTTGGCAGGTACAACTCCACGCTTGAGGCCGGATTCCACATACTCATCCCGTTCTTCGACAAGATCGCCTACCGTCACACGCTGAAGGAGCAGGCGATAGACGTGCCGCCGCAGCAGTGCATCACCAAGGACAACATTGCCGTAGACGTGGACGGCATCCTGTACATGCAGGTCATGGATCCGGCCAAGGCCTCATACGGCATCGGCAACTACCTGTTCGCCACCACGCAGCTTGCGCAGACCACGATGCGCTCTGAGATGGGCAAGCTCGATCTCGACCGTAGCTTCGAGGAACGCACCTCCATCAATGCGGCCATCGTCGCCGCCGTAGACAAGGCGAGCGACCCTTGGGGCATCAAGGTCACCCGCTACGAGATAAAGAACATCACGCCGCCGCAGACGATTCGGGACGCGATGGAGAAGCAGATGCGCGCGGAGCGCGAGAAGCGCGCAATGATCGCGGAATCCGAAGGTGAACGCCAGTCGAAGATCAACAGGGCTGAAGGCGAACGCCAGCAGGCAATTGCGCTTTCCGAGGGCGAGAGGGCCCGCCGCATCAACGAGGCAGAGGGCCGCGCCAAGGAAATCACCCTCGTCGCGGAAGCCCAGGCGGAAGGAATCAGGAAAGTCGCATCCGCGCTCAATGAGCCTGGCGGCATGAACTCCGTGAACATGCAGCTTGCGCAGCAGTATCTTGTCCAGTTCGGCCAGCTCGCGAAGACGAACAACTCCATGATCATCCCGGCGGATCTCGCCGATGTGGCAGGAGTATTAAAGGCGTGCAGCTCGATAATCAAATCAGGCGCAACACCTGTGGCTAAGGCCTAAAGTTTACCCGAATCGTTATAATCGCACACGGAGGCACTTATCCCCCGAGCGAAGCGAATCCGTCCCCCAGTGCGACCTCGATGAGGTCGCTGCACAGTGCATGGCATCGAAATCGCTCTACCAAATTTCCATTTGCGATTTTTCGCCTCGTCGTCGTTGCGGCGATTTCATCGAAATCGCCCTACCAAAGCGTTGCGCAGGGCCGATGCGTGCGAGGCGTGTCACCTGTGGTAGGGCGACCTCGATGAGGTCGCCGCACGATGCATGGCGTGGCGTTGGCGTGTGGATCGCCCGATGGATCTCAGTGCGATGCCAGCAGATCGGCAAGCATCCGGTCTTTTGTGACCACCTCGTCTGGGACAAGGCCGACGATCTCGTGCGGGAACACGATCCAGTCGTTCCCCACATCCTTGGTAAAATAGTCCGGCTTGAGATCCGTGGTGTTCTTCTCCGGCTTCCAGTATACGCACGCCATGCGCATATCGGCACCGACCGAGACCATCCTGTCGTGCACGGCCTTTGCTGTCTTCCCGGTATCAAACACGTCATCGACGACAAGCACCTTGTCGCCCTTGCGCAACATCCCAAAGATCTCCTCGCCGAGCGTGAAGCTCACGCCGCCGGGATTCTGCCCTATTCCCGTGTAGCTTGCGCACTTGAGCGGGATGTGGCGGACCTCCCAGCCCGATGCGTTGAAGTACTCGTGCACGGTGACGCCGACCGGCGCCCCGCCACGCCACAGCGCAATCAGGATATCGGGCTTCCAGCCGGAATTCCGCACGGCTGCGGCAAGCCGCCACGAGTCGTGCAGGAATTCATTCGCGGAAAGATAGTGCTTATTCGTCACCATCTCTTTTGCTTCCTTAGAAGTTGAACGTCAATCCAACGCCACCCCAGACAAAGTCCTTGTACTGGCCATACTCGGCGCCGGAGCTGTGGTCTGCCGTTTCGCGAAGAGAATGATCGACCGTCTGGCAGAATGCGACTTTTGCGAACAGTCCAAAGTTCTCGCAGAACTGATAGTTCGCCTCAAGCATATACTTGAGCGTGGCCCAACCACCATTGTGGAACTCACTGAAGCCATGCGTTGCGAAACACCAGTTATAGCGGTGATCGCGGATTACGCCGGTCACGGAGGGGGTAATGGAGAGCTTGTCGCATATAGAGAACTGACGCTTCACACCAAACTCCCAAAGGTCAGCGTTGTTCTCATGGTATTCATGAACCCAAGTGAAGAACGGCACGATGTACGGGTTGATGAGCGCGAAGCTGTGGTTGAAGTCCATCGTCGTATGCGTCTTGCCGAATTTCTTATGTTTCTGCCACATGCGGTGGGGATAGTAGTACCATATCACCGATGCGCGATAGTCGAGGCCCCAGGTCTTGGCGTCATCGAACCAGAATGTCTTGCCATAGTGAACGTTAGGATCGGTTTCGTTGAACATCTGTCCATAACTGACGCGGCGCTTGTCGGTGATATCCGTATTGCACCAGAATCCGATGCCGAGATAGCCAAAATCTATGTCAGCAATGTTGATGCTTACATTCCCTTCGAGATAGGTCTGCCACACAGGCTCTGAATTGAGCAACGATCCATAGAGCTGATATCCTGAATAGATACCCGTGTTGCCGAAGCCCCAGATCGCGAACATGGGGTCATCCTTCTCTTCGAGTTCCACGGCCTCATTCGTGGTGGTTGCGGCCTCGGCCTTTTTCGCGTCTGCGGCGTTTGCGGACCACAATGTACTTACCGCAATCGCGGCGATGAGCAGTTGTTTCATTTTGTTCCTTGTATGTGTTTGTTTAGTTTAGAGAGATAGTTTAACATTCACCATGCGAGTGAAATCAATTCTTCACGCCGCCCCAGCGATCCGCATCCTTGATCGAAGGATCGGTCTCGGAGAACTTGAAATCCTTCCCTGGCAGGATTGCGTTGAGCAGGATGCCCGTAAGCGCACCGACCGCAAGACCGGAGAGCGCAAAGTTGACCCCGCCAATCGCGAACTTGATAGCGCCGGCCTTGGAGAAGGAGATGCCGAGGGTGAGGACGAGGATGATCGCCGCGATGAGCATGTTGCGGGACTTCCCGAGATCGACCTGGCTCTCAACAAGGTTGCGCACGCCCACGGCGGAGATCATTCCGTAGAGGACGAACGACACGCCGCCGATGGTCGCGCCGGGAATCGTGCCAATGAACGCGGAGA
Source organism: Limosilactobacillus gorillae (assembly GCA_963653155.1). Lineage (GTDB taxonomy): Bacteria > Verrucomicrobiota > Kiritimatiellia > RFP12 > UBA1067 > UBA1731. The sequence goes on along the minus strand of CAVJWR010000021.1, from coordinate 5,194 downwards.
ACTTCGGGCAGAACGATACGAGGATCGCAAGGACGGCCGCGATGCGGATCACGCGCGGATCGTATACCTTCGAGAGGGAGAGTACGCCCGTGTTCTCGCCGTAGGTGGTGTTCGCCGGAGCGCCGAAGAGCGAAGCGAGGCACGTCGCGAGGCCGTCGCCAAGCATCGTGCGGTGGAGACCGGGGTTCTTGAAGTAGTTGCGGTTTACCGTAGAGCTTATCGCCGAAATGTCGCCGACGTGCTCCATGATTGTAGCGAACGCGAGCGGTACGATGATCGCGAGCGACGTCACTACGAGGCCCATATCAGGCTTTGCGAAAATCGGGAACACCGTGTTGTCCCAATGGACAGGAAGGCCAACCCATGCGGCCTTCGCGACGTTGGAGTAATCAATTGCCTGAGTCCATCCAGCCTTGCCCATCAGGTATGCGGCCACATACGAGAAGATCACGCCCATCAGGAT
>CAVJWR010000021.1:3093-4652 GCA_963653155.1 Limosilactobacillus gorillae | reverse complement strand
GATCACGCCCATCAGAATCGGGATGATCTTGAACATGCCACGTCCCCACACCGAAAAAGCAATCACGGTGAGGATGGCGACGAGTGCGATCGGCCACGACGACTCGCAGCTGTTCACAGCGACGGGCGAAAGGACGAGGCCGATGCCGATGATGATAGGTCCTGTCACGACCGGCGGGAAGTACTTCATCACGGTCTTGACGCCACAGGCCTTCACGAACCCCGCGACGATGAAATAGACTACCGACGATGCCGCGACGCCAATGCAGGCGTACTGGAGCGCGACAGGCTTCGTCAGCGTCTCATAGCCCGCAGTGCCCGCAAGGCCCGTGAGGGCGAAATAGCCCGCAAGGTACGCGAACGACGAACCGAGGAACGCCGGCACCATGCGCTTCGTGAGAAAGTGGAAGAGAAGAGTGCCGAGCCCGGCCCAAAGGAGTGTGGCGGACGGAGAAAGCCCCGTCAGGATCGGCACGAGGATCGTCGCGCCGAACATTGCGAACATGTGCTGAACGCCAAGTATGCCCATCTTGGGAAGCCCAAGCACACGAGCGTCGTAAACGCCGTCCACGACGGCTTCTTTCCTGTCTTCTGTCTTATTCTGGTTGTCCATGGTTGTTTAGGAGTTAGTTGGTAGATGGTAGTGGGTAGTGAGTAGTTGGTAGATAATTTACGATTTTTCGATTTGCGATTTACGATTGAATTTGAGGATTTAGGTATTGATTGATTTCATAAATGGTTAAATGTCGCTTCACTCCTAAATCGCCGCTTCGCGGCTTTAAATCTGTATAGAAATTTAATCATTTAACTATTTAACCATTTAATCCAAGTTGCGACCGTTACCCATTCGTGTCGTATGCGGACGCGATGAATCGCGTCCCTCCCGTGGCGACGACGCCCTCGTCGTCGTTATGGCAAATTCTCAAATGGCCCAATGACCAAATGCAATCGCAAATCGTAAATCGCAAATCGCAAATCATAAATCCACTCACTTCCCGCTATACTTCACGAGCGTCGCCACGTCGTAGCCCTTCAGTGCGTTTGACCGTGCGGCGAAGCCCTCCAGTTCGATTGGGAAGATCATCTTCACCACGATGCCGCCAAGGCGTTCGACAAGCCTTGCGGCCGCACGTGCGGTGCCGCCTGTCGCAAGGAGGTCGTCAACGATGACCACACGCTGGCCCGGCTTTACGGCGTCGGAATGCATATGGAGTTCCGCCTTGCCGTACTCAAGGTCATACGATTCGGAGATCGTCTCGCGTGGAAGCTTGCCCGGCTTGCGGATCGGGACGAACGCCGTCCTGAATCGGTCTGCAAGCGCCGCGCCAAAAATGAAGCCGCGCGATTCTGGCGCGGCCACAAGGTCAAATTCACAATCTGCAAGGATGCCCGTAGTCTGGTCGAGGACGAGCTGGAAGCCGTCCGGTGACTCCAGAATCCCGGTAACGTCGCGAAACAGGACCCCCTCCTTCGGGAAGTCCTGAATCGCCTTGACGTAGTCGTTGAGCCGCTTCACGTCCGGTTCCTCACATCAGCGCATACTTCGCGATGAATACCACG
>CAVJWR010000021.1:838-3083 GCA_963653155.1 Limosilactobacillus gorillae | reverse complement strand
CGGTGAGGACGTACATGATCCAGTGGATCTTCTTCGCCTTGCCCGCGATGAGGTTGATGAGCGTGTAGGAAATGACGCCGGCCATGATGCCATCGGAGATCGAATACGAGAACGGCATGATCGCGACGGTAAGGAATGCGGGAATCGCCTCGCTCGCGTCGCGGAAGTCGATCTTGGCGACGGACGAAAGCATCAGGTAGCCTACGATGATGAGCGCCGGGGCCGTGGCGAAGCCCGGAACCGCGAGGAAGATCGGGGCGAAGACGATCGCCGCGAGGAAGAGGACTGCCGTCGTGACGCCCGTGAGACCCGTCTTGCCGCCCACCATCACGCCCGAAGCGGACTCGACGTAGGTCGTCGTGGTGGAAGTGCCGAACACCGCGCCGACAGAGGTCGCTATCGCGTCCGCGCAGAGCGCACCGGAGATGCGCGGGAGCTTCCCTTCCTTCGTGAGGAAGCCGCCCTTCATCGAGACGCCGATCAGCGTCCCCAGCGTGTCGAAGAGGTCCACGAAGAAGAACGCGAACATCACGACGAAGAAGTCGAGCCCCTTGACAAGCGCCCAGCCCGTGTTCGGATCGCCCTTGTGCGTCCAGCCCGCAGGGTCGAAGAGCGCACAGCACGTCGCCTTGAACTCGGTGAAGGAGTTTGCGATGCCGCCGAATGAGAGCGCCGGATAGAGGGAGAAGTAGCCCTTATCGGCATCAGGGATGTAGAGGCCGGTAGCCTGCGCGACCATGCCGAGGCCCCATGTCACGAAGATTCCGTAGAGGATCGCGCCCTTCACGTTGCGCGACATCATCACGCCCGTGAGGACCGTGCCAAGGATCGCAAGGATCGCGCAAATGCCCTGCGTGTGGAACGCGACATTCTTGAAACTCACAAGCCCAACGAGGACGGCATCGTTGTTGACGATGATCTTAGCCGTCTGGAGCGCGATGAAGCAGATGAACAGACCAATGCCGGCCGCCACCGCCTTCTTGAGCGTGAACGGGATGCTGTTGAAAATCGATTCGCGGATAGGCGTAAGCGAAAGCGCGAGGAACACAAGCCCTTCCACGAACACCGCGAGCAGCGCGAACTGCCAGCTGTAGCCCATTCCCAAACAGACGCCAAACGTGAGGAATGCATTGAGGCCCATGCCCGGCGCGAGCGCGAACGGATAGTTGGACATGAATGCCATCAACAGCGTGCCGACAACGGCGGCAAGGCACGTCGCGACGAACACGCCGCCGCGCGGAATGCCCGCGATCGACAGGATGTTGGGGTTGACGGCGAGGATGTACGCCATAGTCATGAACGTCGTGAGACCCGCGACGAGTTCGGTCTTGACGGTTGTCTTGTTCTCGTCAAGCTTGAATAGTTTCTTTAGCATTGCTTGTTCCTTTAATCGAAAAATCGTAAATCGTAAATTATTCTACCCACTACCATCTACCCACTACCAACTAATAAACTCTCCCCTCTACAGCGTCCCGAATATCCGGTCTCCCGCATCGCCCAAGCCCGGCACTATGTAGAAGTGCGAATTGAGCCGTTCATCCATTGCGGAAGCATACACGGGCACTTCAGGGTGGTGGCGCTCGAAATTATCCATCCCCTCCGGTGCGGATACGAGGCAAAGGAACTTGATGCGGCGATAGCCGAGCTTCTTGAGCTGACCGACGGCATCCACCGCGCTTCCGCCGGTGGCAAGCATCGGGTCTATGACGATCGCAAGCTCATCGCCCTTGGCCGGCGGCACCTTCGAATAGTACGGGATTGGCTCGGCGGTCTCTTCGTTGCGCTGCATGCCCAACACCCCTACCTTGGCGTACGGCAACACGTGAAGCATGGCATCAAGCATGCCCATGCCAGCGCGAAGTATCGGAACAAGCACAATCCTGTCGGAAATCTTGCGCCCGGTTGTGCTCGCGACAGGCGTCTCAAACGAGACTTCCACCGTGTTGAGGTCCTTCAACGCCTCAAAGGCGAGGAACGCCGTTATCTCAGAAACCAGTTCGCGGAACAGCTTTGGGGCCGTTGCGCGGTCGCGCATGTACGAAAGACGATGGTCGACCAACGGATGCTTGAGGATTGTGTGCATGGGTGCGTATTGTACCAAACATCCATTTCCGATGCAACGCCACGCTGAATATGATAAAATGTGGGCAATGAACCGTAGGATCGCCATTCTCGCCATTCTTTCCATTCTGACCGGCGCATCGATGTTCGCGGCACCGGAGCCGCTTCGCCTTGTCAGCGAAAT
>CAVJWR010000021.1:0-828 GCA_963653155.1 Limosilactobacillus gorillae | reverse complement strand
GAGCATGTGACCGCTTCATCTGCCGCCGATGGGGTGCCCTTCGAAGTTGTCGGCACATTGACCGGGTTCGGGCCATCCACTTTCGAGTCTGGGCAGCTCTTCATCCGCGACCATACCGGCACAACCATGCTCAGCAACCAGCTTCCAAGCGTTCCGGAGGGGATCCGGCCTGGGGATCTCGTAAGGGCTTCCGGTCTCATCACGACACGCGGCATAGGCATTTACGCAAAGCTTTTCCAGCTCGACCTTATACGGCACCAGCCATCCTATCCAACCATCCCGGTCTCGCTTGGCGACCTGTCTTCGGGAAAGTTCGATGGACGCTGTGTCACCATCTGCGGTGAAGTCTCCAACGCATTTGCCGATGAGGTCGCCCCCGCTTGGACATATCTCGTCCTCACGGACGGAGATCATTCCGTATATGCGCCAATCGTCCTTCCCAGATTCGGTCTATCGGACAGCGATCAGCTCCTTGGCGCCAGACTTGAGCTTACCGGGTGGAGCTGCGCGAGTTCGCTCACCGGCGCACGTCTACATCTCGGACGGCTCTTCACCACCGCACGCGACGGACTGCGCATCCTCGAACGGCCGCGTACCGACATCTTCGATGCGCCGCCCCTCGAAGACGGGCGGCAGCTCTCGCCCGCCGAGATCGCGGGGCTTGGCCGCCGCAAGGCCTGCGGCACGGTAATCGCCGTAGGGCATCGCGACTGGTTTCTCCTGCGCACTGATGATGGACGCACGATTCGCGTCGATCTCGCGAAGCCGACCGTTCCCGACTACGGCGCAGCCGTGGAAGCCGTCGGTTCGGCCGAAACCGATCTGTAC
>CAVJWR010000020.1:34996-37679 GCA_963653155.1 Limosilactobacillus gorillae | reverse complement strand
GGAGGGGATGCCCGTCGGGCGTCCCCTTTAGCTTTTTTCAGATGGCAGTTGGTAGGTTTCAGATGGCAGTTGACAGGTTGTAGTTGCTAGTTGGCAGCTGTGGTCTGCGGTTGCATCTGGCCATTTGAGAATTTAGGTATTCCTGAAACCTGAAACATGACAACCTAAAACCTACCCTTCTTCACTTCTGCACGGCAATCCTGATAATCCTGCAGATCCTGGGAAACACACTCTCTGTGCCTTTGTGTCTCTGTGTTAAACAAAAAATTGCGGATGGGTTTTTAACACAGAGGCACGGAGCCACAGGGACACAGAGTTCCGTGATAGGATTTACAGGTAGGATTTGATTTTCGATTTACGATTGCATTTGGCCATTCGGAGATCTGGCCATTCCCAATCCCTGAAACCTGCCATCTGCATCTCTACACTTCTACATGGCCAATATGCCTCACGTCTCTGCGGCGATTTCATCGAAATCGCCCTACCAGATCCCCAAATCCCCAAATGCAATCGCAGATGGATAGATGGCAGTTGATAGTTGGTAGTTGGCAGTGGGTAGCCTCTCGGCTTCTCGTCTCACCTACCACTACCCACTACCACACATAAATCAACCAATGGCTAAATGGCCAGATGCAATCGCAAATCGAAAATCATAAATCGCAAATTCCAACTATCATCTACCAACTACCCACTAAAACCTAACTTGTGTTATAATTAACGACCTTGTGCAAATGATCGCAAGTCAGATACCTGTGATACTTGTATGGGCCGTGGCTGCGGCCCTCTTGGCCTATTATGCCGTCTCTGTCGCATCGGAGATAACATATGTGACTTTGGCGGATGGACGCAAGACCGAGCGCAAGATCCCTCTCGTGTTCCGTCTTCTTCTGCCGTTTGTTCCGAATCTTTCAAGGATTGTCTCGCTGCCTTTGTTCGCCAGCGCCAGAGATACCGCCGAGTGGATGATTGTCGCGTGCGGCTTGGAGGGCTTGCTTTCAGGCGCGGAATTCGTTGCCCTGAAGATACTTGTGCCGCTTGTTTGCGGATCGGCATTTGCCGTTGCAATCCTGGCAATCAGTGCCATGGCCCCGGATTCCTTCATCGCTGGGAATTGCGTGATCCTGGTATTGATGGGATTCCTCTATTTCTATGCGTATCCCTTGCTGTGGCTCCGCAAGACCCTGAAAAGCCGCCATGAGTCGATAATGCTTGCGTTGCCTTTTGTTCTCGATCTGCTCACGTTGTCGGTGGAGGCGGGGATGGACTTCATGAGTGCGCTCCAGCGCAACTGCGAGAGGCGAAAGATTGATCCTTTGAACGAAGAGCTGATACGGATGACCCGCGAAATACAGATGGGGATAGCAAGAAGGGTCGCACTTCGCAACATGGCGGACCGTGTGCGCCAGCCAGACTTGAGATCGGTATCCCATGCGCTCATACAGGCTGATGAGCTTGGCGTACCCATTGCGCCGATTCTCCGCATACAGTCGGAGCAGTTGCGCTCACGCAGGTTTGACCGTGCCGAGAAACTGGCAAATGAGGCGCCCGTGAAGATGCTTGGTCCGCTTCTGCTGTGCATATTCCCGGCGGTAATGATCGTGTTGCTTGCCCCTATACTTCTTGAGGCTGTGAAGAACATCATGTGAAGGAAATGTTCCGTATGGAAACGAAAACACCAAGTCTGCTAGTGACCGTTGGCCCATTGAAGGGTCGGCGCTTTTCGGTTTCTGAGTCAGGGATTCGGCTTGGACGCTCTTCGTCGTGCGAGATATCGATTGAGGATCCTGCGTTGTCGAGGAACCAGTGCCTTTTCGAGTTGCGCGACGGCAAGATATGGATTACCGACCTTGCGAGCGCTAACGGCACAGCCGTAAACGATGAGGAACTTGGCACGTCGAGTTATGAGCTGAAGCCGGGGGACCGCATCACTGCCGGGGATAATGAGCTTGTGGTCGTCGGAGATGAGGAAGATGCGGGCAAGATTGCGTCTGAAGCCGCTCCGCAGGGTGATGGACAGACGGGGGGTGACGTCGATCTTGGGCTTTCCTCCAACGGCGACGGGACGGATGGCCAGAGTGCCAAGCGCCAGAAGGGATCGCCGATGCGTCTCGTACTGTGGCTGCTTCTCATTGTCGTGCTTGGCGGATCCGCCGCTGCGATATTGCTTGTGCCGAGAAGCGTTCCCGGCGCGGCTTCCATCCTGAAGCCACTTGCCAATGCGAAGCTATGGTCGGTGTCATACGAGAAGGTGGAGGCCACGACCAAGGGCATTTGCCGATATGCCGTGACTGTCGATGAGAAAGGGACGATATCCGCAACGCTGGATGACGTGCCGGATAGCGATAGGCACATGAAGAAGTCCGCCCAGCTCTCGGACAAGGCCCGTGCCGAACTGGACCGCATGTTTGCGGCCTCGGCATTCTACAGGCTTGATGGGGTTTATGCCGGCACGGCGCGTCCAGGAGAGCTTAACCGCTACGAGTTCCGCATTGCGCGGGGCGGCAAAGTGTTCTCTTGCCTTGTCGAGAATGCGCCGGAACCCGCCGCGTTCCGCGAGATGCGACTTGCGCTTGAGACGTTTTCGCAGAATGAGCTTGGGGTATGGGCAATCCAGTATTCCGTGGAGGACCTTTCCGAGCGGAGCCAGTCGGTCAGGGGCGCGGCGGACGCGAAGTGGGAAGAG
>CAVJWR010000020.1:24538-34986 GCA_963653155.1 Limosilactobacillus gorillae | reverse complement strand
AAACTACGGCAATCTGGCGGCGGCGCTCAAGCTCTATGACGAGGCCGTGATGTACCTTGAGACCGTAAATCCGAAGCCAGATGACTATGGCGAACTGATAACGAAGCGAGACATGGTACGGGCCGAGCTTGAGCGCCGCTACAAGGATCAGCGTTTCGAGGCTGACCGTGCGGTCAACATGGGCGACTGGGAGCGGGCTCGGCGCGAATTGCGGATTTTGTGTGAACTTGTGCCGGACCAGCAGGATCCGCGCCATGCCGAGGCGGCGGCAAAGCTTATGGATGTTGACAACCGTCTGAAGAAAGGGGCTTCGAAATGAAGATGGGATTCACAACGTGCCGAATCGCAGGTTGCCTTGCCGCTTTCCTCGCGGCGATGACGCTCTCGGCCGCGCCGACCCGCATTGACGTCACGGCGCGTCCCGAAGGCGCGAAGGTCATTGTGGACGGAGTGTCTAAGGGCATTGTCCCGGTGTCGGTATTTGACGTTGGCGAAGGATCGCACCTGCTGCGAATCGAAGCCTCGGGGCATCGCTTCGTCGAGGAGGTGCTGTCGGTAAAGGATGGGGACTTCCTGCGCAAAGACTATGAGCTGGAGCCGGAGAAGGGGCTTCTTCTCGTGAAGACGGATCCAGAGGGGGCAAACGTGAGGCTTGGCGGCGTGTCGCTCGGCACTACGCCATTGCTTGTCACTACGCTTGACACCGACAGGACATACTCCCTTGACCTTGAGAGCCTTGGGTTCCAGACGAAGCGCATCAATGTCACGCTCACCGGACGCACCCCGGTGGCAAGGTCCGAAAAGCTCGTGCTCGATTCAGGCATCGTGGAATGCAAGTCGTCGCCATCCGGCGCATCGGTACTGGTGAACGGAATAGTGCGCGGCACCACGCCGTGCGTGGTTGAGCGGGTTCCGAAGGGATTCGCGACAATCGTCTTCAAGCTGAGGGGATACGAGGAAGAGAAGCGCGAGTTGCGCATAGTCCCCGGCGACAGGCAGCAGCTTTCGCTTTCGCTGCAGGGGCGGCCGGCCAAGATGTCCGTAATATCCTCGCCGGAAAATGCCCGCGTGACCGTTGACGACAACTATGTGGGGAAGACGCCCGTGACGATATCGCCAATCCGTCCAGGAGCGCATACCATAAAGGCCGAGCTTGCCGGATATGCGCCCGTGTTCAAGACCGTGGTGATCGAGAACGGCGGAGATACCACGGAGATGTTCAAGTTCGAGTCCGTGCTTGGATGGATAGAGGTGGTCACGATGCCGCCCGGCGCGAAAGTGCTTGTTGACGGCAAGGTGATGGGTACGACGTCGGCGCATCGCGGAAAGAAGGCAGACCTTTCCGGCGTAAAGTCCGATACCCTCTACCTTCGCGACATAGAGGCCGGCGAGCATGAGCTTGCCCTCCATATGCGTGGATATGCGGAAGTGAAGCGCAAGGTAACGGTCGAGGCCAAGAAGGGCGTTCCGTTTAAGGCGAAGATGAAGCGGATATTCATCGCCGACACTGAGATCGAGACTGTGAACGGCACTTATCACGGGGTCCTGATGGATAGCGACAACCCCGATACGTACAGGCTTGAGGTCAAAGAGGGGATAACGCAGGACTTCCGCAAGTCGGATGTCCGTTCGATCCGGTCGCTTGAGTGATGAAGTGCCGCCTCGATAATGCGCTTGCCGCACGGGGCCTTGTCGCATCGCGCAACATGGCGCAGGCGCTTGTCATCGAAGGCAAGGTGCGCGTAAACGGACAGGTTGCGGCCAAGCCCGCCCAGATGGTCGCCGACAGCGACCAGATAGAGGTTGAGGCTCCGCCGCGATTCGTATCTAGGGGCGGCGAAAAGCTTGAGGGCGCATTTGCCGCGTTCCCGGAATGGAATGTAGATGGGCGCATATGCCTGGATGTTGGCGCGTCCACCGGGGGCTTTACGGATTGCCTCCTTCAGCATGGCGCGAAAATGGTGATGGCGGTCGATGTGGGCACCAACCAGCTTGCGTGGAAGTTGCGGTCCGATCCGAGGGTGTGGGTGCGCGAAAACTTCAACGCGAGATACATGACGGCTACGGATATCCCGAACCGTCCGTCGCGAGCCGTGACGGACGTTAGCTTCATTTCGCTTAAGCTTATCCTTCCGCCGATGGCCGATGTCCTTGAGCCGGGCGGGGAGATCGTGTCCCTCATCAAGCCGCAGTTCGAGGCGGGACGCGGCCTCGCCCCCGGAGGCGTTGTCGTGGATCCTGAGGTGCGCAGGCGCGTGGTGGACGACATATCGGCGTTTGGGCAGGAGTCGCTTGGATTGTCTCTGCTTGGTGTGGAAGAGTCGCCGATTCGTGGGCGCGACAAAGGGAACGTGGAATACCTTGCATGGTGGAGAAAGCCCGTTGACGGGCAAGGGAGTGGCGATTGATGCGAGCTGGCATGCTTGTTCTTGCTGGGGCTGTGTTTGCGTTTGTGTGCGGTTGCGCACACGAGACGTACGTTGTGGACGCAAAGCACCCAGAGGTTGAGTACACGGAAAGCGGCGACCTGAAGTGGCATGGCCGCTTCATCGAGCCAGCAGAACTCCCGAAGCTGCTCGATAAATCGGGAGTCGACAAGAAGTCCCAGATAGACATACGGGTGCCGGCCAGCATCCAAAGCCTCAAGGGGCCTCGCCAGCTGCTGTTCCTGTTACGGCGGGCGGGATACACGCGCGGTGTGCTTGTCACCGAGAAGCGGGCGTATTCCTATTCCAAGACCGCCGAGCAACGCACTCCGGCGCAGCAGTCGGCCCCAGCGCCGCAGGAGAAGCGCAGGATAAGGTACAAATGAGCGACGTCACCACCGACAGGCGCAAAGCCGCAGAGCGCATTGCCTTCCTTAGGGCGGAGATAGAAAGGCATGATCGACTCTATTACGTAGAGGCGCGTCCAGTGATTGGAGACCGCGACTACGATCTCCTGTACGATGAGCTGCTTGAGCTTGAGAGGAAATATCCGGAGTTCCGTTCCGAAACGTCTCCCACCCAGCGCGTTTCCGGCGAGACGATGGACGGATTCGACCAGGTGCGCCACAATCCTCCGATGCAGTCTCTGGACAAAACCCATTCCAAGGGGGAACTGTCCGAGTTCGACGCAATGGTGCGCAGGGAAGTCGATGGCTTTACGTACAGCGTGGAGCCGAAGATAGATGGCGTATCGATTTCTCTCCTGTATGAGGGCCGCCAGCTTGTCAGGGCGGCGACTCGCGGCAATGGGCAGGTCGGAGACGACGTGACGCTCAACGTGAGGACGATACGGTCTGTTCCCTTGCGTCTGCCAGACGATGCCCCGGACAGCATTGAGGTTCGTGGCGAAGTATACATGACCCGCGACGGGTTCGTGAAGCTCAACCAGCGCGAAGAGGATGCCGGACGCGAGCCGTTCGCGAACCCTCGCAACGCGGCGGCAGGTTCGCTGAAGCAGCGCAGCCCCAAGGAGGCGGCCACGCGGCCTCTGGACATCATAATCTACAATGCCGGCGGCGTAGGGTGCGACGGGTTCGCGACGCATTCCGATATGATCGCGGCGTTTCGTGCCTGGGGCCTCCCCGTGTCTCCGTGGTCAAGGACGTGTGCAACCATGGACGAAGTGTTCGCGGCGATAGATGAACTTGAGAAGCTTCGCCACACGTTCCGCTTTGAGATCGACGGGGCGGTGGTGAAGCTGAACGAACGCAGCCTATATGCCACGCTTGGCGCAACTGCGCACGGTCCGAGATGGGCCCGTGCGTACAAGTATGCGCCGGAACGTGTCGAAACGGTCGTGGAGGGCATTACGGTGCAGGTCGGTCGCACGGGTGTGCTTACGCCTGTCGCCGAACTGAAGCCCGTTGAGCTTGCCGGATCGACGATATCGCGCGCCACATTGCATAATGCCGACCAGATCGCAAGGCAGGATATCAGGGTAGGCGACCATGTGTGGCTCGTGAAGGCTGGTGACGTGATACCTGCGATAGAGTCCTCCATCCCAGATAAGCGCACTGGCGCGGAGAAGGCGTTTGAGATGCCATCCGCGTGTCCCGTGTGCGGAGGGGAGGTGGAGCGGCTTGACGGCGAGGTTGCGCTCAGGTGCGTAAATCCAGCATGCCCGGCGCAGCTGGTGCGTCGAGTGGAGCATTTTGCGTCCAGGAACGCGCTTGACATCAAGGCGCTTGGCGAGACGGCAATCGAGGCGCTTGTCGAGCAGAAGTGGATATCGGATCCTCTCGATCTCTTTTCCATAGGGGAGACGCGCCTCGCTTCCCTAAAGATTGCGGGACGCTTCTTTGGAAAGAACGCGACATCCGTGGTGAAGGCGCTTGATGCGGCGAAGTCGCTCCCCCTCAACCGCTGGCTTTTCGCGACAGGGATCGTTGGCGTGGGCGAGACCGTGGCGGCCGATATCGCCGCGCAGCACGAGAGTTTCGCGGACCTTGCGGATTCGTCCGTGCTGAGGGGGGTCATCGAGAATGACTCGCTTAAAGGCAAGGCCCGGAAGATACTCCCGATAAAGGTCGAGGCGGCCCGTGCTGTGATCGCATTCTTCGGGAGCGAGTACGGACGCAGGTATCTTGCCCGGTTGCGGGAATTGGGGATCGACCCGAAGCGGGCGGACAAGGGCGCCGTGGCGACTGAGGGCCCGCTTGTCGGCAAGGGATGCGTACTTACCGGTACGCTGTCCCGTCCGAGAGGCGAATACGCCGAACTGATCCGCAAGGCGGGCGGCATCGTGCAGGGGGCGGTAACCTCAAATACGCGCTATCTCATCGCAGGGGCGAACACGGGCGCAACCAAGACGGCAAAGGCCCGTGCGCTCGGCACGGAAGTGATTGACGAGGCAAAGCTCATTGAACTGCTTGGCGGCGCAGTTTCTCCGCAGGAGACCGTAGGCAAACCCGAAGTGACCCAGGGGATGCTGTTCTGACGATATCCGCGCCAAACGGCGGCTAACTATTACGCCTTTTCTCCATCCGCATGATGTGGTATAATTGGCACTCTTATGGAGAAATTGGATTTGGCGATGCATAAGGCGGCGGTCTTGACCGAGGCCCTGCCGTACATACAGGATTTTTGCGGATCCACAGTGCTCGTGAAGGTTGGCGGCAGCGTGATGGAGAGCGATGCCAACCTCGATTCGCTTTTGGCCGACATCGCGTTCATGGATGCCGTTGGCATGAAGGTTGTGCTTGTGCACGGCGGAGGGAAGGCGATATCTGCGGCACTGAAGGCTTCCGGAATCGCGCCGGTGTTCGTGGACGGATTGCGCTTCACCGATGCCCCTTCAATGGAGATTGTGCGCCGCACGCTCAATAACGTCGTAAACGCCGATCTGGTGAAGCGTCTGCAGCGCCTGAAGGCAAATGCGCGGCCTGTGCACGGCAACTGGATGTTCACTGCGGAGAAGATCGAGAAGCCCGATCGCGGGTTCGTGGGGGAGCCGGTCGCGGCTGACCTGCGCATTGTGAGTGAAATGATGGATGCGGGCATCTTGCCGGTTGTGACGCCGCTCGCCACGGGCGAGGATGGGCAGCTGTACAACGTAAACGCAGACAGCGCGGCCGCATTCCTCGCGAAGGAGCTTAAGGTGCGCAAATTCGCGGTGGTATCCGATGTGCCGGGGCTTCTCCGCAATCCGGAGGATCCCTCAAGCCTGATGTCCACGCTGCGCCTGGCCGATGTCGCGGCGCTCAAGGCTGACGGTACGATTTCCGGGGGTATGCTCCCGAAGATAGAGGGTTGCGAGAGCGCCATCAGGGCCGGGGTGAAGAAAGTGCACCTTGTTGACGGCCGCATGCCGCATTCGCTTTTGTTGGAAATATTCACGCGTGAAGGCGTGGGAACGGAGATTACGGAATGAACACAGAAGAAGTGATGAAGCTCTACGGGCAGTATCTTATGCCCACCTACAAACCCTCGATCGTGATCGAGAAGGCGAAAGGGTCGCGGGTCTACGATGCAAGCGGCAAGCAGTACTATGACATGACGAGCGGCATCGGTGTGCACAATGTCGGGCATTGCACCGAGGGCGTGATCGCCGCGATCCAGAATCAGGCATCGAAGCTGGGCCACTGCTCCAATCTCTTCATCAACGAGCCGCAGGTGCTTTTGGCGAAGAAGCTCGTGGAGATATCCGGTCTTGGCGGCAAGGTGTTCTTCTGCAACTCCGGGGCCGAGGCCAACGAGGCGGCGATCAAGCTCGCCCGCAAGTGGGGCGCCGCGAACGGAGGCCGCTATGAGGTGGTCACGATGCGCAACTCGTTCCATGGCCGTACGCTGGCGACGCTCACGGCGACAGGGCAGTCCTGGTGCCAGAAGGGCTACGAGCCATTGCCGGTCGGCTTCAACTACGCCGACTTCAACGATCTCGATTCCCTCAGGGCCGCAGTGTCCGACAAGACCGTGGCGATAATGCTCGAAGCCGTGCAGGGCGAGGGTGGCGTGAACCCGGCGACGGAAGAGTTCATGGCCGGCGTACGCGCACTCTGCGACGAGAAGAACATCATCATGATCTGCGACGAGGTGCAGTGCGGTATGGGCCGCACGGGCAAATGGTGGGGATGGCAGAACTTCTCCGTCAAGCCGGATCTCTTCACCACGGCAAAGTCGATAGCCGATGGCGTCCCGATGGGCGCCCTCATATCCAACGAGAAGTTTGCCGACGTGTTCACGCCTGGCGCTCACGCGTCCACGTTCGGCGGCAATCCGCTCGCGTCCGCTGCGGCGCTTGCCGTGATCAAGATCATCGAGGACGAGAAACTTCTCGATGCGGCGGTCCGCAAGGGCGAGCTGCTTCGCGAAGGGCTCAAGTGCTTCGTAGAGAAGTACGACAAGATCCTTGACGTTCGCGGCCTCGGATGCATGGTGGGAATGGTCGTGGATGGAGATCCGAAGGAGATAGTCGATGCGTTCCGCGACATTGGCGTACTTGTGCTTACGGCTCATGGCAACGTCGTGCGCTTCCTGCCTACGCTGTCGATGAGCGAACAGCACATCGAGGAGGCCGTTGAGATGATGGCCGACGCGCTTGATGGCCTCTACGGCGAGGCCGAGTGATTTCCGAACAAGTCGTTTCTAACCAGTAAATTCCGAAAGGGAGGCGTTCAATGGCAAAGGTCAAGTATGTGCTCGTTGGGTTCGGCGGCATCGCCGAGAATCGTGTCGCGAAGGAGGGATACGCCTGCGACAGGAGGAGGTTCAGGCCGCTGAAGACTGCACAGCTGGTCGGCGCCACGGACGTAAACCAGGCTCGCAAGGCTGCGGCCGAGGCCCTTGGCCTCAAGTGGTACGCCTCCCTTGACGAGGTGCTGGCCGACAAGTCCGTCGATGGCGTGTACGTCGCGACGAACAACGCCTCCCATGCGGCGATCGCCATTGCCGCCCTCAAGGCCGGCAAGCACGTCATCGTAGAGAAGCCGATAGCGACATCTGTTGCGGATGCGAAGAAGATGGATGCGCTCGCCCGCAAGAAGGGGCTCTCCATCACCGTAGACCACATGATGGTGAACAATGCCTGGAACATCGCCGCCGCCAAGGCCGTGCAGTCCGGCAGCCTTGGCAAGGTGAACGACAGCTGCTTCCACATGGAATTCGCGTACGGCTATGATCCCGCTGAGGCGGCGACGTGGCGGTGCGGCAAGGTGGAGGAGATGGGAGGCCCGATAGGGGACGTGGCGAGCCACTGCTTCTACGTCGCCGAGTTCATCTTCGGCAAGAAGATAGCAAAGGTCGCTGCGGTATACTATCCTAAGGTGATGAAGATAAAGGCCGAGGACGGCGCGTACATCAAGTTCTTCTTCGAGGATGGCACGCAGGGCAGCGTAAACGCCGCCTTCTCGGAGATGCGCGGAGGCCTTGCCGGCACGTTGACGAACCTTGGCTACGAGGTATACGGCGACAAGGCGGCGATGCGCGGCTTCGGCACCATGTTCCAGCTCTCCGGCTATGCCGACGAGCCGATCCGCATCCGCCTGGAGCGCGATGACGGCAAGGCGGTCTCGGAGATCAAGCCCGGCAAGATCCAGAACATCTACCAGACGCTCATCGAGGGCCATGCGAAGAGCGTGCTTGCGGGCAAGCCCCTCACCGCGCAGGACGCGATACACAATCTTGCCCTCTGTGCCGCAGCCCACAAGAGCGCCCAGAATGGCGGCAAGGTGGTATCCGTCGCCTGCTGAGCGGCGAACGGGAAACAGGTGACGGTCCACAGACATGGAAGCGATAACGGAAATACTTGAGCGCAACGCCCGCGAGTGGCCGAACGACGTTGCGCTTGTCGAGATCAACCCGCAGGAACTTGAGAAGCGCAACACCACGTGGCGTGAATACTCGCTCATAGAGTCCAGTCCGCTTGAGGCGTTCAGGAGCGAGATAACCTGGGCGGAGTTTGACGAGAAGGCGAATCGCTTCGCCAACTTCCTGTTGAGCCGTGGGCTCAAGCGTGGCGACAAGGTCGCGATCCTGCTCATGAACTGCCTTGAGTGGCTGCCGATATACTTTGGCGTACTTAAGGCCGGATGCATGGCGGTGCCGCTGAATTTCCGCTACACCGCAGATGAGATCAAGTACTGCCTTGACCTTGCCGATGCCGACGTGCTTGTCCACGGGCCCGAATTCACTGGGCGCGTGGAGCAGATAATCGACAGGCTCCCGAAGGTCAAGTTCGGCGTGTATGTCGGCGACGACTGCCCCAGCTTCGACGTGAGCTACAAGACGATGGTCGGGTACTGCTCGTCGAAGGCGCCCGACATCCCGTTGCACGAGGGGGACGATGCCGCGATATACTTCTCGTCCGGCACGACAGGCTTCCCGAAGGCCATCATACTCCGCCATCGTTGCCTGATGCATTCATGCAAGGTGGAGCAGAACCACCACGGGCAAACGAAGGACGACGTTTTCCTCTGCATCCCTCCGCTGTATCACACCGGCGCAAAGATGCACTGGTTCGGCAGTTTCCTCGTGGGCGGCAAATCCGTCCTCCTGAAGGGGGTGAAGCCGGAGTGGATACTTCGGTGCGTGAGCGAGGAGCGCTGCACGATCGTGTGGCTGCTCGTGCCGTGGGCGCAGGACATACTGGATGCGATAGATCGCGGGGACGTGAACCTTGCGGACTACAGCCTTGACCAGTGGCGGCTGATGCACATAGGCGCACAGCCGGTTCCTCCGGCTCTCATAAAGCGTTGGAAGACGGTGTTTCCCCACCACGATTACGACACCAACTACGGCCTATCCGAGTCCACTGGCCCTGGAGCAGTCCATCTCGGCATCGAAAACATAGACCATGTGGGGGCGATAGGCGTGGCCGGATATGGCTGGCAGACGAAGATATTGCGTCCGGACGGTTCCGAGGTCGCGCCAGGCGAGGTCGGCGAGCTTGCGCTCAAGGGTCCTGGGGTCATGAGGGAGTACTACAAGAATCCCGAGGCGACGAAGGAGATACTTTCCGAGGATGGGTGGCTCCGCACGGGAGACATGGCGGAAGAGCGCGACGGCTTCATCTATCTCGTGGATCGTGCCAAGGACGTGATCATCACGGGCGGCGAGAACCTTTACCCCGTGCAGATCGAGGATTTCCTGCGGGCAAACCCGAAGATCAAGGATGTCGCCGTGATCGGCCTTGCGGATGCGCGTCTTGGAGAGATCGCCGCCGCGATAATAGAGGTGAAGGAAGGAATGTCCCTTACGGAAAAGGAAGTGAACGACTTCTGTCTCGACCTCCCACGCTACAAGCGGCCGCGCAAGGTGATATTCGCCTCTGTTCCGCGCAATCCCACCGGCAAGATCGAGAAGCCTAAGCTCCGCAAGATGTACGGGGCAGATGCCCTCGTCGCCCACCAGAACGGGATCGAAGAGTGATCGGCTGCGGCGCTTGCGCATATGGGGTTCCCTGTAGAGGTTGCGCATGGCCGGTGAAACGGTAAAGACGAAGGGCATCGTCATCGACATACGCCCATGGTCGCGCACAAGCCACATCACTACATGGCTCACGCCGGAACTGGGTCCGGTCGCGACCCTTGTCAAGGGGGCGGTGCGTCCCAAGAGCCAGTTCCTCGGGCAGTATGACCTGTTCTACACGTGCGAACTCGTCTACTACGCGCGAGCGAAGGGCGAACTCCACGCGATACGCGAGGCATCCCCAATTGACATGCGTGAATACATAAGGGGCGACTACCGGGCGACGGCCCTCGCCGCCTATGCCGCATATCTTGTCGGTGAACATTGTCCGCATGGCGGAGGGGATACGGACAGGTGGTTCAGGTTCCTCGAACGCAGGCTTGACCGCTTGGCGGAGAGTCCGGCCGATGCCGTGTCCATCGTCGGCCTTGAGTGCGAGTTCCTGTCGCTTGCGGGCCTGTCGCCGGATTTCTCGGATGCGGATTTCTCTGCGGCCTCCATCCCCTTCGCAATCGATCTCGGCCACGTCGGGGAAGGGGCAAAGACCGTGCGGATATC
>CAVJWR010000020.1:0-24528 GCA_963653155.1 Limosilactobacillus gorillae | reverse complement strand
CGGATATCAGGTGCCACGGCGCGAGCGCTTGCCGGCGGGGAGCGCGATGCCGGAGCGGGCGACATTGCCTCCGCCGTGCGGTTTCTCGGCATGTTCATGCGGTATCACCTTGAGTTGCCGCCGGAGATCCGCCGCAACACCCTTCTGCTCCTTGCAAACAAGAGCCGGAAATGATACAATTCAAACCACTTTTTTACACGAAATAGGAGGGACGAGGTTCCATGGCAGACAGGAAGATGGAAGATCTGGCGGCAGAGCTCCAATTGAAGACGGAAGCCCAGGATTTTATGGGCGCGTTGAAGATGATCAAGACCAACAAGGATGTTCTCACCACCAACCTCCAGTCCGCAGGTGTGCGGGAGATTCTGAAGAAGGCGACAAAAGACCGCCTTCTTCTTTCTTTTGTGGATTCCGTGGGATTCGGCTCCCGCCCCCTTCAGGAATCGCTTGCGCGGCTTGAGAAGCTTATCGCCTTTGTGCCAGGCACGCGAGTGCTCAATGCGGCGTGGGGGCTTGGCGAGATCAAGCGCCTTGACTACTTCTACCGCAAGATCACCGTTGACTTCAAGACGCGCAAGGGGCACCAGCTGACCTTTGATGCGGCTTGCGAAATGCTTGTGATCGCGCCCGAGGATCACATCCTCGTGACGGCTGCGGCGGATCCGGCCCGCGTGGAGGCGATGATCAAGGAGCAGCCCGGAGAGTTCGTAAAGGCGATGCTCAAGAGCTTCGGCGACATGCCCGTCACGCGCCTTGAGGAGGAGTGCGCAAAGCACGGGTTCGTGAAGAGCGCGAACTGGAAGCAGTTCTGGGATCATGCCCGCACCGACCTCAAGAAGGATAGGCTTGTCGAAATCCCGGCCCGCAGGGCAGAACCCATACACCTCAAGGCATCCGCCGAGACGTATGGCGACAGCTGGTTCACCGCGTTCTCGCAGATGAAGGATCCGAAGTCCATCCTCTCCGCGATAAAGGAGCTTGAAGGGACTGACCGCATGAAGTCCCTCGACGAGGCAGCCCGTGCGAAATTCTCGGATCGCCTCGAATTTGCGCTCAAGGGGGCGCGTGGCGTCGATGATGCCCTCTATGCTCGGCTCGCGTTCTGCGTGGATGCGCTCAAGCTTGAAGTTCCGCCCACATCGAAGTGCCGCAACTACCTGTGGGAAGGCGACAGGTATCTTGCCGCCGCGCGTACATTGCCGGCCCGCGACATCGGCAACCTTGTGGTGTTCATGACTGCGGAGAACCGTGAAGAGACCAAGCATAGGCTCTTCGAGGCGATCCCGAAGATGAACTTCACGCTTCTGGTCGAAACGCTCAAATTCTTTTCCTCGGATGCCGATTGCGAAGAGGCTGTGGCGGCATTGCTTAACGAACCCCATCCGCCGGCAACGCTGGTCACGTGCGTGCTTGGCCGCTACGACGACTTCAAGAAGTGGGGCAAGCTGCCGCCGCTCGTCGCGATCCTGCAACACGCCATTGCCCTTGGCGAGGGCCGGCAGACGGGCGAGACGCTGAAGATGCAGAACGTGATCCGCCGCCTGTTCGCGGACAAGAGCTGGCTTGAGGATATCTTCAGCCGCCTTGGGCAGAACGAGAAGATCCAGGTGTTCGAGCGCTTCCAGGCATCCACGGCGTGGAGCCCGGCAACGCACCGCACGATTACGGTGCGCATGACCAAGCTCGACCCCGCGCTTGCGTCGCACGTGGTGAAGCATGTCGAGAAGAAGTCCGTCGCCCGTGTCACGTCGCAGCGCAGCTACAACGAAAAGAAGGCGGCGTACGAAAAGCTCGTCACGGTGGACATGCCGGAGAACACGCGCCGCATCGAGTTCGCCCGTGGCTACGGCGACCTCAGCGAAAACGCCGAATACCAGTATGCGAAGGACGAGCAGCGCGCGCTTCTGCAGAAGCAGTCGCTCATGCAGAAGGATCTCGACGAAGTGTCTGCCACGCTGTTCGAGAACGTCGAGACGGACGAGGTCCGCATGGGCACGATCGCCATCCTTTCGTCCGAAAGCGGCGAAAAGCGCTTTGTCGTGCTTGGCGAATGGGACAACGAACCGTCGCTCGGCATCATATCCTCCGGGACGAGGCTTGCCGCGAACCTTCTCGGCAAGAAGCCCGGCGAAGCCGTTGAGCTTACCGATGCCGACGGAAACGCCGTGGCGGCGAAGGTCGAGCGCGTGGAGGCCCTTACGGATGAGTTGAAGGCCTGGATCAAGGGTTAGTCTACAGGAGGGTTTGAGATGACTATCACAAAGAAGTCTGCCAGAAGGGCCGCGACGGCGGGGGCCACGGCCGTTAGGAAGATCGTCGCGGCGGACATTGCCGAGAAGAAGGCCAAGAAGGCTTCCCCGAAGATGAAGAAGATGGTGATGAAGTCTGCCCAGGCTATCGCGCAGGAGGAGCTTTTCGAAAACGACTCCAAGGATTTCGCCTTTGCGTTCGCCGAGTCCATGAAGGACGAGCAGCTTGCCGAGGAGGCCAGAAAGTCTACCGTATCCACGGATGGCGAAGTGAAGCTCTCCAAGCGGCCAACCTCCAGGGCTAAGGGAAGCGCCACGCTTAAGTTCCCGGATGCCGACCTCGCGCAGTTCCGCAAGTCGCTTATAGCATTGCGCCATTCGATCGTAGGCAAGACGGCGACGCTGAAGACCAACGCGCTTGAACAGACCATCGACCGTGCCGGCGAGGATGAGGATGGAAGCGACAGCTTCATGCGTCTCCAGAACCTCGGTCAGGTGGGAGAGCAGAACAAGACCCTTCAGAAGATCGACGAAGCTCTTCACAGGATCGACGACGGCTCTTACGGCATATGCAGCGTGTGCGGCCAGCTTATCCGCAAGGCGCGGCTCCAGCATCTTCCGTTTGCGCATACCTGCATGGAATGCCAGCGTGCGATGGAGTCGAAGCCCGACTCCATCGTGTAGGGCCATAGGTGATGCGCCGATTCGTCTCCTCGTTCGCAGTGATCGTGAATCTGCTCCTGCTTGACCAGATCGTCAAGGCGTGGGCCATGCAGCGGCTAAGGGGTGGGGCGGCGGTTTCGGTATTCCCGTTCTTCAATCTCGCGTACGTCGAGAACCGGGGATGTGCGTGGGGCATGTTCCAGGGGCATGTGTGGCCGTTGGCGGCGTTCGCCGTCGTGGCGTTTTTGCTGCTCCTATGGAAGCGGCGGAGCGTGTTTCCCTCCGGAAGGTTCGGCTTTGCGACAGAGACGCTTCTCTACGCAGGCATCCTTGGGAATCTGATAGATCGGCTCTATTACGGTTTTGTGGTGGACATGTTTGACTTCCATTGGGGTACACACCATTTTCCCTGCTTCAATGTGGCGGATTCCTGCATAACCATTGCGGCGGCCATGCTCATAGCCGCATCTGTGCTTGTGCGCGATCCGTCCGAAAGGGAATGCGGGAAACTGGATTCCGCAATGGGAACGAAAGCTAAGGCAAAGGAGGCTGGCGATGCGCAGGGCGGCGATTGAACGAAACACCAGGGAGACGAAGATATCCTTGTCTCTCGACCTTGACGGTTCCGGGGAGGGAACCATCGATACCGGCATAGGATTCTTCAACCATATGCTTGAACTGCTCAAGAAGCATGCGCTTCTCGACCTGTCGGTGAAAGCGGTCGGCGACCTCGATGTGGATTACCACCATACGGTGGAAGATGTAGGTCTCGTGTTCGGGCAGGCCCTCAACCAGGCATTGGGTGACCGCAGGGGAATCGTTCGCTACGGGTTTGCGTCCATACCGATGGACGAGGCGCTTTGCGAAACCTCCATCGACTTGGGCGGGCGGCCCTTCATCGTATTCGCGTCCGGCAAGAAGCACATGATGGTGCGCGATTTCGAGGTGAAGCTGCTTGAGGAATTCTTCCGCGCGGTCTCGGTGGAGGGACGCATGAACGTGCATCTTCGCGAGATATACGGCGATGAGGCGCACCATGTCTGCGAAGGCGTGTTCAAGTCCTTCGCCCGCGCACTGCGTCAGGCGGTGTCCAAAGATCCCAGGGAGAAGGGGATCCCGTCGTCAAAGGGTACAATCTGATATGGTAATACTTCCAGCAATAGATCTGAAGGGCGGCAAGTGCGTGCGCCTGAGACAGGGGCGCGAGGACGATGTGACGGTGTATGGCGACGATCCGGCCTCGCAGGCCGCAGATTGGCGCAGACAGGGCGGACAAGAGCTGCATGTGGTGGATCTCGATGGCGCTTTCGCGGGGACGCCCAGGCATGCCGCCGTGATAGCGCAGATAATCAAGGCGTTTGGCGGGCCTGTGGAGGTCGGTGGCGGTCTCCGTACGCCGGAGGCCCTTTCGGCTGTGCTTGATGCCGGCGCGACACGCGCCATAATCGGCTCGGCTGCGCTTGACGATCCGGAGTTCCTGGCCAGTTCGGTGGAGATATACGGCGACAGGATCGCCGTTGGGATCGATGCGAGAGGTGGCTTCGTGCAGACTCGCGGTTGGGTGGAGACCTCGAAGACCCTGGCGACGGAACTCGCCCGTGCGGTCGCGGCGATGGGCGTGAAGACGATAATCTACACCGATACAGCTACGGACGGCATGCTTGGCGGGCCGAACCTTGAGCAGATGGCGGCGATATGCGATGCCGCTCCCTCATGCGAGATAACGGCTTCCGGCGGCGTATCAACGCCTGAAGACGTGCTGAACCTGCGCAAGCTCGGAAAGGCCAACCTGCGGGCGGCCATTGTCGGCAAGGCCCTGTACGACGGCCGAACCTCGCTGTCCGCGATGAACGAAGCCGCGATCCGGGACCTTCACGCCTAAAGCCGTACATTCCCAGCCAAATGCGGTCGCATGGCGGCGCAGATTGCGCCACAAATCGTTATTTGGTATAATCCAAACCCTTATTTGGAGAACAGAACACGATATGGTTGAAAACAGAAAAATTGTCGTGACCAGTGCGTTGCCCTATGCAAACGGGGATATTCACCTTGGGCATCTGGTGGAGTATCTTCAGACGGATTTCTGGGTGCGGTTCCAGAAGATGCGCGGCAACAGATGCGTGTATGTTTGCGCAGATGATACGCATGGTACGCCAATCATGATAAGGGCGCGCAACGAGGGCATAACGCCGGAGACACTGATTGCCCGCAGCCATGACCAGCATCTGAGGGACTTCACCGATTTCGAAGTAGAGTTCGACAACTACTACACTACAAACACGCCGGAGAACAAGAAGCTGTCCGAGCGGTTCTTCGCGGCAATGGAGAAGAGCGGCGCGATAACGACGCGCACTTCGCCCCAGCTGTGGTGCCCGAAGTGCGGGATGTTCCTCCCAGACCGTTTCGTGAAGGGGACGTGTCCCAAGTGTGGCGCAGAGGGCCAGTACGGGGATAGCTGCGACAAGTGCGGTTCCACGTATGCCGCAGAGGAATTGGGCTCGCCACGCTGTACCGTGTGCGGCAGTTCTCCCTCCGCGAAGGATTCGGAGCATCTCTATTTCGAGCTTGAGCCGTTCAAGAAATATCTTCGCAAGTGGCTTCCAGAGCATACGACGAGCGATGTGTCCAACAAGCTTCTCGAATGGTTCAGCGAGCCGTTGCGCGGCTGGTGCATAAGCCGCGATGCGCCATACTTCGGTTTCGAGATACCTGGGCATCCCGGCAAGTTCTTCTACGTGTGGGTGGATGCCCCGATCGGCTACATAGCGTCACTCGCCAACTGGTGCAAGAAAAACGGCGAGAGGCTGGAGGAGTGGTGGCCGTCATCCGATGGCGAAGTCCCGTCCGGCGTGAAGGTTCCGGAGATATACCATTTCATCGGCAAGGACATCATACGCTTCCACTGCCTTTTCTGGCCGGGCATGCTCCATGTCGGAGGATTCCAGACTCCCACCAAGGTGTTCGTCCACGGCTTCCTCACCGTCAACGGCGAGAAGATGTCGAAGTCGAAGGGCACATTCATAAACGCCCGCACGTATCTCGACCATCTTCCTGCCGAGGCGCTTCGCTACTATTATGCCTGCAAATCGCCTGGCACGATAGACGATCAGGACCTGAACCTCGTAGACTTCACCTTCAGGGTCAACTCGGATCTCGTCGGGAAGATCACCAATCTCGCTTCTCGCGGCGCACAGATGCTCAACAAGGTGCCTGCGCTTGGAGGCCGACTGGGGACTCTTGACGATGAGGGGCGCAACCTTGTGGCGCTTGCGCAGTCCAGGGCGGATGCGATTGCGGCGCACTATGAGGCGCGTCGATTCTCGCAGGTGCCTGTGGAGATCGCGAAGATAGCGGATGCCGCCAACGAATATTTCGACCGTCGTCAGCCGTGGCTCACGTGCAAGACGGACGCGGAGGCGACACGCGTAACGCTGACCGCCACGCTCAATGTATTCAGGATACTTGCGATCTACCTCAAGCCGATTCTCCCAAGCTATTCGAAGAAGGCGGCGAAGCTGTTCGGCGAGGCCGACTGGAGCTGGGACGATGCGCAGAAGGCTCTGGAGAACGTGCCCATAGGAAAATACGAATACCTTGCCACGCGCATAATGCCGGAGCAGGTCGAGGCGATGGTCGAGGCCGCCAAGGTAAAGCCCGCGTCGAGCGGCGAGGTGTCCCACGAATCGCGTTCATCCAAGAACAAGTCCAAGGGGACTGCGGCCCCGGCGGAAGGGACGGCGGCACAGCCTCCACTGAAGCAGGAGATCGAGTTTGCCGATTTCGAGAAGCTTGACCTTCGCATAGGCAAGGTGCTGTCCTGCGAAATCGTCCCGAAGAGCTCAAAGCTCCTCAAGTTCGAGCTTGATGCCGGATCCCTCGGCAAGCGCACGATTTTCAGCGGGATACGGGGCAGCTATCCAGACCCGTCGGCGATGGTCGGCAAGAGCGTGCTTTTCGTGGCGAACCTTGCCCCAAGGAAAATGAGCGTGGGGGTGTCGGAAGGCATGATCCTGTATGCAGGCGTGCCCGGCAAAGATGGCGGCGTGCTGATGCCGCTCGACGATGTGGCGGCTGGCGTCCAGGCGACATGATGCGCGGTTCGCTTGCATTTTTCCGCAGTGTTTGAGATAATGCGCCTTCAAATGTTTGGATTTTTAGGCAATAGGAAAGCCAAGCGTGGCGTGCCTGTGGTGAGGGCTCGTCAGGATCATTGCATTTCGCGGAGGAACATAGATCCTGATGCGCTGAAGGTGCTGTACCGTCTCGACAGGCTCGGGTACACGGCGTATCTTGTTGGTGGCGGAGTGCGGGATCTGCTGCTTGGCAGGACGCCGAAGGATTTCGATGTAGGCACGAGCGCCAAGCCAAGCGAGGTCAAGCATGCGTTCAGGAACTGTTTCCTCATAGGGCGCCGCTTCCGTCTCGCGCATGTCCGCTTCGGGCAGAAGGTGATAGAGACCGCCACGTTCCGGCAGAACTCCCAGACCGTAGGGGAGATAATCGAGCATGCCGCAGAGGGGCCTTTCGAGGACAACACGTTTGGCACGCCGGAGACGGATGCGCACCGCCGCGACTTCACGGTGAACGGTCTGTTCTACAACATACGCGACTATTCCGTCATAGACTGGGTCGGGGGACTCAAGGATCTCGACAAAAGGCTCATAAGGTCGATAGGCGACCCGATGATCCGGTTCCGCGAGGATCCGGTGCGAATGATGCGGGCGATAAAGTTCGCCTCTCGCCTTGACTTCAAGATAGAGAAGGATACGGCCAGGGCCATAAGGAAGTTGCACGGAATGATCCTCTCCGCTGCGGTTCCGCGAGTCTGCGAAGAGGTGTTCCGCCTTTTCCCGTACGGGAAGTCGGAGACGGCATTCCGCATGATGTGGGAATACGGGCTGATGGGAGACCTGATGCCGGAGCTTGCGGACTTCATCGCCAAGGATGGCGGCAGGAAGTCCCGCACCTGGAAATACCTTGCGACGCTCGACAGGTACGAGATATCTATGGCCAAGCAGAAGTACGAGGTGTCCAATGGCCTTAGGGTTGCGGCCCTGCACGCGGCCTGGGCGCACGACACCCTCGGCAAGAACAGGGATATCGTCGGCGCGATGCTCAAGTCGCTGAAGATTCCCAAGGCGACGTATTTCACCGCAGTGCTCCTGCTTGATTCCGTCAAGAGGCTTTCGCGCCCGCCAGACAGGAACCGCAGGCGTTTCCTTTTCAACAGGGAGTTTCCGGACGCGCTCGACTTCAACCGGATTGTCGTGCGCACCGAGGGCAATACAGAACGGATCCTCAACCAGTGGGAGGATCTATACAACGAAGAAATGAGCAAACAAAATGAGCAATGAAAAAAAGAGCGAACCCGTGAGAGAGGAATTGCCAGGCTGGGTCAAGAAGACCCCGGAGCTTCTGCCTGTTTGGGACTGGTGGGTTAGGGAAGGGCGTTCGACGATAACGCTTCTGCTTGTCGCGGCGATCTGCGTATCCGGTTGGTTCGCATTCAGGAACTGGAGGTCGAACCGCGCGACTGCGGCAAACAATGCCCTCATGAACGCATT
This sequence comes from Limosilactobacillus gorillae, assembly GCA_963653155.1. Lineage (GTDB taxonomy): Bacteria > Verrucomicrobiota > Kiritimatiellia > RFP12 > UBA1067 > UBA1731. The sequence goes on along the minus strand of CAVJWR010000020.1, from coordinate 16,052 downwards.
CAGCACCGATGAGCTGGAGGAGGCCGTCGCCAAGTTCGGCGGTTCGCCGACCGGCCCTGCGCTCAAGCTCCGCCTCGGCAAGAGCTATCTCGCCGCCGAGCGCTGGGACGAGGCCGAGAAGGTCTACTCCGACTATGTGGCCGAGGCAAAGAAGAACGACCAGTTCGCTTCCCTTGCGATGCTCGGTAGGGCGTATGCGCTTGAGGGCGGGCAGAAGCTTGACGACGCGAAGGGCGCGTATGAGCTTCTTTGCGCGGACACGAACCTTCCCGTGTACGCCACGGCGGAATTGGGCGTCGCCCGCTGCATGGCGCTCAAGGGCGATAAGGATGGTGCGATAAAGAGGCTTGAGGCATCAAGCGATCCCCGCGCGAAGAATCTCATCGAGACGATCCGCCGCTTTGACCCCAACCGCAAGGTGGCATCCCTTTTCGACGCGGCCAACTCTGCTGCAGACAAGATCGAGCAGGAAAAGGCCGTGGACGCCAAGCCTGCGGCGGATACGCCAAAGGCGGAGTCCGCAGACAGCGCGAAGAAGCCGACCGCAGACAAGGCTGCAGGCGGCAAAGCCGAGAAGTGACCCATAGGAGGGATGTGCCATGGCGGATGATAAAGTGAACGGATCGACGGTAGACCTGAGCTCGCTTGGGACGCTTGATTTTGCACCGTCATGGACAACTGGCGACAAGGTGGTGGCCAAGGCCGGGCACGGCGGGTTCCGCGATGACGATGGCGACAGGCACGATCTCCGCGACTCGCAGCCCCGTTTCCAGCGCAAGGGCGATGGCGAACGCAGGGGTGGGGCGGACAGACGCGCTTCGCGGCGCGAGGGCTTCGCCGAAAAGGGCGGATTCCAGCGTGATGAACGCCAGCGCAGGCCGCAGTCCCGCGATGGCAGGGACGGCAAGCCGCACGGCAACTTCGTGCGGCGCGAATTCATCAGGCCGCTTGACGCGGAAGTGCGCATCTTGCCCGGACAGAAGGATCTTGGAGGCATAATCCGCAAGATACAGACCGGCCATGTGGCCTACCCGCTTAAGCAGATCGCGCTGTTTTTCCTCGACCATCCGGCGGCATGCAACGTGAAGGTCACGCCAAAGGATCCTCAGGTCAAGTTCCATGTGTGCAAGGCATGCGGGCATTCGTGCCCTACGGCAGAGGCGCTTGACGCGCATCTGCTGTCGGCCCACCTTGGCGACTATTACACGGCGGAGGAGATGGATGTCGAGCCGCCATCCGGCCAGTTTGGCTGCGTGGTGAAGTGTGGAATAACCGGGGAACTCATCGGCCCGCCGAATCTTCACGGATACAATGCCGCAGTTCGCGAGATGGCGCAGAAGCTTGGCATGGATGAGGGGGCGTACAGGGCGCGCCTTGTGACGGTGCGCGACCCTGATGCCGTGGAGACTTGGCGCAAGGGGGCCACGAAGAAGACGTTTTTCCGTCTGAAGTCATCAGACAACGGACAGGCGGCTTCGGACGCGGCGGAGGCGAACCCCGTGCCGGCCCTTGAGCGCGAACAGGCGGAGGCGGCATTTAGGCGCGACATCATGCCGCAGCTTAAAGGGGTGTCAAAGACATCCGACATGACGCTCGACCAGGCACTGAAAAGCCCGGATCTGCCGTACCTCTTTGCCGTGCGCGACGCCGTGGCGCGTGAGCGCCGTTTCCCCGCATCGCTTTTCTTTGCGTTGCGCGGCGCATTCCACCATCGCAAGCTCGCATTCTTCAGGGCGAACGAGCCGCGTGGACAGGAGTTCGTGTGCGCCGTGAAGCCAGCGCCGCTTGATACGGACCACGCCATACCGGAACTCGTCGCCGTGGTGAAATACGTTGGCGAACATCCGCTCTGCAGCGTGAACGAGTTGCCGCAGGACATGAGGGGACATCTTGGATGGCTGGTGGAGAAAGGCCACGTAGTCCAGTATTTCAATGGTCTTCTCGCCCTGCCGGAGGATAATCCGAAGTTCCGCAATTTGCCGCCCAAGAAGGAAACGGCGGGCGAGGCCAAGCCTGCCGCCGAGGCCAATGCGGCCGTCGCCGATGAGGGCAATACCGAGAATGTGAAGAAGGAAGAGGTTTCAAATGAAGTTGCCGATAAGCTGGCTTAATGAATATGTCAAGGTCGATGACCTGAAGCCCGAGGATCTTGCCGAACGCCTTACCCGTGCAGGCTTGCAGGTTGAGGCGATAGAGACGACGGGGCCGACCCCACTGTGCGACGAGATCGTAGTGGGCGAGATAGTCTCGTGCGAGCCGCATCCGAATTCGGACCACATGCACATCGCAAAGGTCTTTGACGGCAAGGATACGGTTCAGGTAGTCTGCGGTGCCCCAAATTGCCGCACTGGGCTAAAGAGCGCGTTCGCGAAGATCGGCGCCTACATACCCGAGGGAGACTTCAAGATCAAGAAAGGCAAGCTGCGCGGCGTAGAGTCTTTCGGAATGCTCTGCTCGTCGAAGGAGCTTGCGATTCCCGGCGGCACCCACGAAGGGATCATGGAGCTGCCCTCCGATGCGCCTGTCGGAGCGTTTCTGCGGGATGTCCTGCCGGGTGAGAAGCCTGAGACCGTATTTGACATAGAGGTCACGTGGAACAGGCCCGATGCGCTTTCCATCGTCGGATTGGCGCGTGAGTATTCCGCCATCCTGGGGCGTCCGCTCAAGTTGCCGGAGGTAGATTTCACCGAGTCCGATACGGATGTGAACGACGAGATCAAGGTGGAGGTAGAGGATTTCGCCAAGTGCCCGCGCTATACGGCGCGTGTGCTGACCTCGGTGAAGGACGCTCCATCTCCAGAGTTCATGGCGAAGCGCCTTGAGGCATGCGGCGTACGCTCGCTCGGCCTTCTCGTGGACGTGACGAACTACGTGATGCTGGAGCTTGGACAGCCGCTTCACGCATTTGACTACACCAGGCTTGCCGGACGCAAGATCATCGTGCGGGCGGCTCGTGACGGCGAGACGATGAAGACCCTTGATGGAGTGGAGCGCAAGCTCGATCCCAAGATGCTTCTCATCTGCGACGGGGAGAAGCCCTCCGCAGTCGCGGGCGTGATGGGCGGGGAGGATTCCGAAATCGCCGCAGGCACGAACAGCGTCCTCATAGAATCGGCCCTTTTCGATCCGGGAACGACAAAGTATTCGTCTACCGCGCTTGGCCTTGCCACCGAGGCCAGCTATCGCTACATCCGTGGCGTTGACAAGGATCTCGCCGACTTCGCAAGCCGCCGTGCGGTGCATCTCCTGCAGAAGTATGGCGGGGCCGTTGTCGCGAAGGGGCTTGTCGATGCGGATGGCCGCGCCCGGTTCGAGGGCGATGGGGTCACGGGAGGCTTTGCATTCAATCCGCCAGTCGAGATCGTCTTTGACCGCGCACGGAAGCTCATCGGCATCGGCATACCCGATGACAAGATGCTCGCCATCCTCGGATCCATTGGGCTCAAGCGCATCGCGTCCGGGGAAGGCCGCGCAACGTTCGCGATTCCGAGCTGGCGGTGGGATCTTTCGCTTGAGGCCGATCTGGTGGAGGAGATTGCGCGTCTGTATGGTCTGGATAACATACCTGACACGATGCCGTCCGCACCATCCGTCTCGTCGCTTGATGACGCGCCTTTCCGCGCAAAGGAGACGCTTCGCGGGTATCTCACGGGGCTTGGGTTCTCCGAGGCGATGCACTACTCCTTCCTGTCCGCAGGGGAGCTTGCCCAGTTCGGCGACAACTCTGAACGGCTGCCCCTGCCTGATCCGGTGAGTGCGGAGTATGGCGTACTCCGCGATTCGCTGATGCCACAGCTCTACCAGAGCCTTGGCCGCAATGCCGCGCACAGGCTGGAGGAAGGAAAGCTCTTTGAGATGGGACGCGTGTTCGGGCAGAAGGATGGCGTGCCATTCGAGTCGGAGAAGCTTGCCTTGGGGTTCTTCGGCCCTGTTGGACGCGATGCGCTGGCACGCGTCAAGCCCGTTTCCGTAGAGGAGGCCCTTCTGTGGATCAAGGGAGCGGTCGAGCGCATCGTAAAGCTTGTCAAGGTAGGAAAGACCGAGTTCCGCCGTACCGAGCATCCGGCGTTTCAGGTTGCCTTGGAGATTGTCATAAACGGACGCCCCGCCGGCGTACTGGGTGTCGTCTCGGACAAGTTGCGGCATCCGTTCCGTCTCGCCACCCAGCTGGCGCTTGCGGAAATCGACCTCAAGGTTCTGCTGAAGCGCGTAGGCGCGATCGGTCGCGTCTCCGCAGTTCCGCAGTATCCGCCAGTGACTCGCGACATTGCCTTCGTGGCGGATTCGTCAGTCACGCACGAGGCGGTTGAGCGCACGATCCGCAAGGTGGCGCCCAAGGAATTGACAGGTATAAGGCTGTTTGATATATTTTCTTCCAAGGAGTTGGGGAAGGGACGCTCAAGCCGCGCCTATTCGCTGACGTTCCGGGCGGATGACCGCACCCTCACCGATGACGAGGTGAACGCCGCGTTCGCGAAGATAGCGGAGGCGTTGAAGTCGTCGCTGGCGGTGGAAATCCGCGAAGGTTGATCTTTGGACATCGTGGGCTCTGTTTTGCACGCGGACTCGGCAGATAATTTCTCCGACCTTCGTTTTTAGAGGATGGCCTGAATGCGGTGCGCTTTGGCAAGCCGACTAAGGTCGCTGATTGGACATGAGGTCCTGGAGGTTCTGTGCTACGGCAAAGCGGGGCTTTTTAATTTTGCCCTATAGTCGATGTCGTCTGTAAGTAGTATTGCGCATCGTTGCGGTAGGGCATGGCCGTTGGAGGCAGTGCGATGAAAGTGCATTCGTTTGAGACCTTTGGTGCGGCGGACGGGCCGGGAGTACGGTTCATGGTATTCTTGAGCGGATGTCCGTTCCGTTGCCGGTATTGCCATAATCCCGACACGTGGGCGAAACCGCCCGCATTCGAGGCGAGCGTGGATGATGTTCTTGCCCGTGCGCTCCGCTACAGGGCATATTGGGGCGCAGACGGGGGCATTACCGTTTCGGGCGGCGAACCCATGCTTCAGTCCAAAGAAGTTGCGGAGTTGTTCCGCAAGGCGCACTTGGCTGGCGTGACAACGTGCCTTGACACGGCGGCGGGATGCTTCAACGGAAACGATCCGTCGCAGGTCGCGCTTCTCAGGGAGACCGACACGGTTCTCCTTGACATAAAGCTTTTCGACGCAGAGGCGCATCGTGCGCTGACCGGGGCGGACAACGCGCCTGTTCTTGCCTGCGCACGCCATCTCGCCGAGACGGGCACAGACGTATGGATTCGGCGTGTCCTTGTTCCGGGACTCACGGATGACGAAACGGATCTTCGGCGGACAGGCGACTTCATTCGTACGCTTCCAAACGTTCGGCGTGTGGAGGTATTGCCCTATCATGCGTTAGGCGTACACAAGTGGCAGGCACTCGGCCTCGACTATACGCTTATGGATGCCCGCACCCCAACTGAAGATGAACTTGCCCGTGCCCGTGCGCTTCTGGGTTGCAATGCGGTTTGACGGGCGACGGATCGTCCCGTTTAGGCGGCGTCATTTCGCGATGCTTGAAAAAACGTTTGGAAAGCGATATAATACGCGCCAATTTGTTTCGAACCCAATAGGGAAAAGGAAATTAAGATGGTCAGCTACAAGAAACTCGGCCTCGTGAACACAAAGAAGATGTTTGCGAAGGCGATCAAGGGCGGGTATGCTATTCCGGCCTTCAACTTCAACACGATGGAGCAGATGCAGGCCATCGTTCAGGCCGCTGTCGAGACGAAGTCTCCGGTGATCATGCAGGTCTCCAAGGGTGCGCGCAAGTATGCCAACCCCACGATCCTGCGCTATATGGCAGAGGGTGCGGTCGCATACGCGAAGGAACTCGGCTGCAAGAAGCCCCAGATTGTGCTCCATCTTGACCATGGCGACAGCTACGAGACGTGCAAGAGTTGCATCGACACGGGCTTCTCGTCCGTGATGATCGATGGCTCCGCCCTCCCGTTCAAGGAGAACATCAAGCTCACGAAGAAGGTCGTGAACTATGCCCACAAGCACGATGTGACGGTTGAGGCCGAGCTTGGCGTGCTGGCCGGCGTGGAGGATGAAGTCTCCTCCGCAGTCTCCCACTACACGAAGCCTGAGGAGGTCGTCGAGTTCGCGACGAAGACTGGTTGCGACTCCCTCGCCATCTCCATCGGCACCTCGCATGGCGCGTACAAGTTCACGCCCGAGCAGTGCACCCGCGATCCCAAGACGGGCAAGCTCATTCCGCCGCCGCTCGCGTTCGACGTCCTCAAGGCCGTCGAGAAGAAGCTTCCGGGATTCCCGATCGTCCTCCACGGATCCTCGTCGGTTCCGCAGGAGTACGTCGATATCATCAACAAGTTCGGCGGCAAGCTTCCCGATGCGGTCGGCATTCCTGAGGAACAGCTCCGCAAGGCGGCGAAGAGCGCAGTGTGCAAGATCAACATCGACTCCGACTCGCGTCTCGCGATGACTGCGGCAATCCGCAAACACCTCGCCGAGAATCCGGGGCACTTCGATCCGCGCCAGTACCTCACGCCGGCCCGCGAAGAGATGAAGAAGCTCTACATCCACAAGATCGTGAAGGTGCTTGGATCCAACAACAAGCTGTAACGGCTTCTTGCGATGTACGATGTGTCGTGTTGCGCGGTATGCATGTGTGTTTCGCGCGACCGACAATGTGGAGGGGTGCACGATGTGTGCCCCTCTGCCGTTTTCTCTAAAGTTGCCACACATGGATGAGGCTATGCAATGGCGAGATATCTCCACAAGGCGATGGATACGGAGTTCACGCTGTCCGTCAACGGCGCGGATTCCGCGCTGGCGGCTTCGGCGGCACGGGCGTGTTTCGACCGCATCGACGCGCTTGAGCTTCTGCTGACGAAATTCAACGACACGAGTGATGTCGCGGCGATCCGATCCATGCGTCCGGGCGTGGTCGGAACGGTGTCGCGAGAAACAATTGACCTGCTTGTGGTTTGCGCCAATGTGTGTGCCGCCACCGCCGGCGCGTTCGACCCTACCGTGGAGAGACGCAATTTCTCTGCGCTCACGATAGATCCCGAAAGCTGCCGCATTGCCGTCAGGGAACGGGTTGAACTTGATTTCGGCGGGATAGGCAAGGGATTCGCACTTGACGAATGCCGCAAGATACTTGAGGGAGAACAGTTTGGGCTGACCGATTGGCTATTGGACGCCGGATCGAGCACGGTACTCGTCTCTGGCGGACCTTGGCAGTTGGGCGTAGGCGGGCCTTTCAAGGAGCGAACGCATATCGATACGGTTGTGGGCCTCACGTCTGGCGCCTTGTCCGGCAGCGGAACCGAAATACGCGGAGAGCACATCTGGGATGTGCGCCGCAGTACGCGGAAGACGCACTGGGCTCAGAGCTGGGCGATTGCGGATAGCGGTGCAGTGGCGGATGCCCTCACTACGGCGGCACTGTCGATGTCGCCGAGAGAATTGAGGTCTGCCGCCGATGTGTTGGGGGCGAATATACTTGTCGCCAGTCGCCAGTCACGGGCAATGGATTCCATCAGAGATCCGTTGATATGGTATAATAGCCAACCATGAAACAGATGACCCTGCTGTTCGCTTTGCTATTCGCCTTTGCGTCAATGTTGGCGCAAGCGGCTTGGTATTGGCCGTTTGGCGACGACGAGGATTCCCCGGATGCTCCGCCCCGTCTACACCGGCTGTTGGAGAACGCCAACGACCTCATAGAGCAGGCCGAGGATGCCTCCCTCAATGGCGACGCTGAGAAGGCCCTTGAGCTGTACAATTCGGCCCTGACGAATCTCGTTGATGTCGCTAGGCAGAATCCAGACCGCGCCGAGAAGCCGGAGTTCGCCCCGCTGCGCAACAAGATCGCCGCCACCTCCGCCGCCATGGACTCCATCCGCTTTGCGCAGGTAAACCAGAACATACGTGCCGTGGCTGTCACGGACACCACCGAGCTCCAGAAAAAATACGACGAGGAACAGGCCAAGAAAAAGGGCCTTAAGCTGCCAAAGACGGAAAAGGGCGACAAGAAGGAGGCGAAGCCTTCATCCGCAAAGACCTCAGAAAAAGTAGCGGAAAAGCCAAAAGCCAAAGAGAATGAGTCCGTAGCCGCAACGCCTCGCGCATCTGCCGAGACCGAACCGAAGCGTACTGATTCCAAGACCAAGAGTTCGGCGGCAAAGGTGTCCGCACAGCCATCCGTGGCGGGCTTTGACGATAAGATACAGATGGCGATTAGGGAACTTCAGGCAAAAGACTACGCGGCCGCAGACCTTCTGCTGGAGGATCTCGAAAAGGATCGCAAGAACGACATGAACGTACTGATACTCCGTGCGGCGGCACAGAGCGGACTTAAGTACTACCTTGCGGCGAGGCGTACGCTTGAGAAGGCGATGAGGGCGCATCCAAAGAGCTATCTGCCGTACTACAACCTTGCGCACCTCATGTTCAAAATCAAGGGCGAGGGCCGGGAGAGCGCCAGACAGTATTACGAGCTTGGCCGGGCGCTTGGCGGGCCAAAGGACGATAGGCTGGAGGCCAAACTGAAATGATCGCATTGCTTTTCCTTTGTTCCGCAATGGATATCCTTGCCAATTGCAAGGCGATGCTTCCCGCAGAGCCGATGACCGCAACCGGCGAGATTGTGCTTCGCAACCGCAAGGGCATCGCTTCTGGGGAATACGACTACACCCTCAAGGCAGACCGCTCTTCCGTACCCGCGAAGCTTCTCCTTGAGTTCAGGGAGCATGGAGAAACGGGCATCCTTGAGCGGGTGGAGATACTGCGTCCGGGACCAGTCCCTGAAGGTCGCATATTGAAGACCGACGTCACGTGGCTTGACCTTACGCTGGATTTCCTGTGGTGGCCCAAGGCCGAATATGAGGCCGAGCGTGAAGGCGAAAGCGTTCATGGCCAGAAGTGCGACGTGATCCTCATATCGAACGGCGATCGCAAGGTGCGGGCCTGGTGCGACAAGAAGACGGGATGCCTGATGCAGGCGGAGGAGTTGAGGGACGGCAAGCCGTTTCGCCGCCTGTGGGGTACCCGGATAAGGAAATTCGACGGGCGCTGGTTCCCGAATGTGCTTGAGGTGGAGACCCTTGGGTCTGGCCATCGCACGAAAATCGTCGTTGACGATCTTAAGGTCGGCAAATGAGGCATATTGGCTGAAGGCTTCGCTTGGCATGGCATCTGCGGAGGCGTAACGTTGACCGACACACTGAAAGAACGGTTGAAGACATTGCCGAACAAGCCCGGATGCTATCTCATGCGAGACTGTCGCGGCACGATCATCTACATCGGGAAGGCGAAGAACCTGCGCAATCGCGTGCGCGGTTATTTCCGTCCCGGCGCAAAGCATGCGCCGAAGGTGCGGTCGATGGTGCATACGGTTGCCGACTTCGAGTTCATGACCGTGAAGAACGAGGCCGAGGCCCTGCTCACGGAGGCATCTCTCATAAAGCGCTACAAGCCACACTTCAACATACTCATGCGCGACGACAAGCGCTATCTTGCGTTGCGCGCGGACACTACGCTGGAGTTCCCGATGTTCACCACGTGCCGCATAGTGCGGGATGACGGGGCACTCTATTTCGGGCCATTCCCGTCCGCTCCGGTCGTGCGGGCGGCAAAGGATTTCGTGGAGAAGCGCTTCGGGCTTCGCGGGTGCAAGTGCATCGTGCCGGACGAGGATGCGAAGCGGCATTGCATGGCGGACAAGATACGCTTCTGCAGCGCACCATGCATCGGCAGGATATCCGCAGACGACTACAGAAAGCGGTTTGACGAGGCCTGCGCATTCCTTCACGGCGGACGACCCGGGCTGATTGATGAGCTTGTGCAAGACATGGAGACTGCGGCGGGGAATGGCGATTTCGAGAAGGCGGCGCGTCTGCGCGACACCATATCCGCACTTCGGGAGATGACGAAGCGGCACTTTGTCCGCAAGACCCCCGAAGCGAGCCGCGCAGACGCATTGCGCGGGCTGGACGAACTTGTGGCGGCGTTGCGTCTCGATGCCCCGCCCCACGTGATCGAGTGCGTTGACATATCAAACCTGTTCGGCACCCATTCAGTGGCGTCCCTTGTCGTGGCGATAGACGGCATTCCAGACCGCCGATACTATCGCCATTTCAAGATCGAGACCGTTGAGGGCGCGGACGATCCGCGCAGCATGGCGGAGGTGGTTCGTCGCCGGTATGGTCCGGAATCGACGATAGCCTCAAAGTCCCCTCGCGCCGACCTCTTCATATGCGATGGCGGCGTGACGCAATTGCGGGCGGCGCGTGAGACGTTCAGGAGTATCGGCGTGCTTGACATCCCTACCGTTGGGCTTGCCAAGAAGATGGAGACGCTTGTCACCGACGACAGCAGGGGCGACGTGTGTCTGCCGCGCGATTCCCAGGGACTGTTTGTCGCCACTCGCCTCAGGGACGAGGCCCACCGATTCGCCATCACCTACCACAGGCATCTGCGCCAGAGGACGATCCGGGAGTCTGTGCTTGACGAGATACCGGGGATCGGCGCGGCGAAGAAGGTCGCTCTCTTGCGGAGATTCCATTCGACGCGTGGGATATCGAAGGCTTCCGTGGAGGAGATAGCCGCAGCGGCAGGCGTGAACGCGGCAATAGCCGAGCGGGTCAAGGGCGCATGCGCCGCAGTCGGGGGTGAGGCGTGCTGATGTTGCCGTTGGAATTTTGGAACAGAACTGAAAGCAGAATGGGATAACATGAAAGAGATAACTCTGAGCGTTTTGACCGTAGCGGGCGGATTGGGTATATTTCTCCTTGGGATGAAACATCTCTCCGAGGGCCTTCAGGCCGTCGCCGGACAGGAACTCCGGCGATTCATGGCGCTCGCGACGACGCGGCGCGTGGCGGGGGTTGGAACCGGGATAGTATCCACGATCCTGGTGCAGTCCTCGTCCATCATCACGGTAATGCTCGTTGGGTTCGTGTCGTCCGGCCTCATGACGCTCACCCAGGCCATAAACGTGATAATCGGCGCAAACATCGGCACCACCGCGACCGTGTGGATAGTGGCGTTCGCGCCGGATCCGCAGATGCTTGGCCTTGCCGGGATATTCCTTGGCGGACTCCTATACTTCTTTCCGGGATGCCTGTTCTGCTTCAAGCGCGAAACCGTCCACAACATCGGGCTGGCGATACTTGGGCTTGGACTCGTATTCCTCGGCCTGTACTTCATGGCGAAAGGCGTGCAGCCGATACGGCAGAACCCGGACATACAGGCGGCATTCACGCGGATGGACGCCACAACCCTTGGCGGCGTTGCGCTTGTCGCGCTCGTGGCAGCCGGATTCACCGCAGTGATACAGAGTTCTGCCGCCGCGATCGCGATCGGCATGACGCTCGCCATGCAGCAGCTCATAACGTACGAGATGGCGATAGCGGTGCTTTTCGGCGCGAATATCGGGACGACGATGACCGCGTGGCTCGCCGCCATCGGCGGCACTGCGGCGGCAAAGCGCACCGCCCTGTCACATACGCTCTCGAACGTGATAGGGTCGCTCATATTCCTGCCGTTCGTGCTGCCGGTCTTCGTGCCGTTCGGCAAGTGGCTCTTCCCCCACTGGAATGTAGTGACAGAAACCGCGAAGGGGCCGATGCTTCTCGGTGTGATGGCCCCGATCGCGGTCACGGACACGATCTTCTCGATATTGCGCGGAGTGCTTTTCTTCCCGTTCGTGAAGGCGTTCGCCGCAGTGATCGAACGTCTTATCCCGCAGAAGGATGAGGAGAAGCCCCATCTTTCCGCGCTGAAGCCGGTAGTGAAGCTCTCGCCGGTAATTGCCTGCGACCAGGCCCTTCTTGAGATACAGTTCATGCGCGATTCCGACGTCGACCTCCTGCACTGCGCCCGCAAGGTGATCTCAGACGAGCCAGACGAGAAGAACGAGCGACACATATGCCATCGAGAGGATATCCTGGACGATGTACAGCGCGAAGTGACGGAATACCTCGGAAGCATCATGACGAAGCGGCTTCCGCAGGATGTCGCGGAACGCGCACGGCGTCTGCTGCGGCTTACGGATGAGCTGGAGTCTATCTCTGACGAGGCATCGCAGATACTCAAGGTCATGAAGCGGCTTCGCGGCAACGGGCAGCGCATATCGCGTGTGTCGGCAACGCTGCTGCTGCAGGTGCATGACCGTGTGTTCGCGTTTGCCGAGAAGGTGTCCCCATGGATACGGTCGCCAAGGCCGCAGATCGACGTGGAGGCTGTCCAGCGGGAGTCTCGCGAGATACACGAGTTCATCCGCGACTGCCGCCGTACGCAGCTCGGCCGAATCGGGCCTGACGATCCCGATTCGCCGATGCGAGTGCTCTGTGAACTGGACATGATAAACGCCTATGAGCGCGTACGCGCATACTACCTGAACATAGCGGAGACGCTTGCCGGAGGAAAACAGCCGGTGCAGTATCCGGGCAAGCCCCGCCAATAGGCGGGCGGTTGATTTCGCCAATGGAATCGTATATAATCAGCCACATTTAGCGTAACTGTAAAAACAAAGGAGTTCCTTCAAATGATTACACGGCGTGGATTTTTCGCATCATCGTCCCTGGCCCTTCTCGCGGCAGGGTGCAAGTCGATGACTGGCGCTTGCGGCGGTTCGGCATCTGGGTGCGGCAAGGTGAAGTTCAAATTCGCAATGGCCGGATATTCCTGCCACAGGCTCACGGCGGACGAGACCCTTGCACTCATGAAGCGTCTCGACATGCACTACCTGTGCATCAAGGATTTCCATCTGCCGTTCTCCGCGACCGACAAAGATATCGCCGCGTTCAAGCAGAAGTGCGCCGATCACGGCGTGACCGGGTACGGGCTCGGCCCTGTGTACATGGACACGAAGGATCAGGCCAAGAAGACCTTCGAGTTCGCGAAGCGGGTTGGCGTGAAGACCGTGGTGGGCGTTCCGTATGAAATGCGTGAGCTTGACGGCAAGAAGGTGCGCTTCGAGTCCAGGTCTCTCTGCGAATACATCTCCGGCCTTTGCGGCGAGTACGATATCCGGTACGCGATACACAACCACGGCCCGGACATCCCGTACCTGTTCCCCACCGGCGAGAAGTCCTGGAACATGGTCAAGGATCTCGATTCGCGCATGGGACTCTGCCTTGACATCGGCCACGATTTCCGCGCAAAGGCGAACCCTGCGGACTCCATCCGCCGCTTCCGCTCCCGCATCTACGACATGCACATCAAGAACGTGCTCTTCGATCCCAAGAAGAACCTTGCCGTTCCGATGCCGCGTGGCGGGATTGACATGTGGGAGGTTGTGAAGACCCTCGTAGAGGTAGGGTACGATGGCTGCTGCTCGCTTGAGTACGAGTCGTTCCCGGATAAGGGCGTGAAGCCCGGCATCAAGGAAATGGATGTCGCCGAGAGCGTCGGATACTTCAAGGGCCTCATGAAGGCTGTTGAGGGGTGAAGCGGATAATCCTTCTCGGTGCGACCGGCTCAATCGGCAGAAGCGCATGCGATGTCGTGCGCACGCATCCGGACGAGTTTAGAGTCGTTGCGCTTGCGGTGAGGAACAACCTCGCCGCAGCGTCTGTTCTTGGAAGGGAGTTCGGGGCAAGGGTATATTCGGGCGAAGACGGCGCGTTGCGTGCCGTGGAGGAGAACGAGGCGGATGTCGTGCTTGTTGCGACCGTTGGGCTTTCCGGGCTTCGTCCGACCCTAGCGGCCATACGCAAGGGGATGGCCGTGGCGCTCGCGACGAAGGAGGTGATGGTCGCTGCCGGAGCCCTTGTGACGAGGGCTGCGGAAGAGCGCGGAATAGACATAATCCCCGTCGATTCCGAGCATTCGGCGATATTCCAGTGCCTTCAGGGCGGTGCTGGCATCGATTGCGTATCGCGGCTCATCCTCACGGCGAGTGGCGGACCTTTCATCGATGGCCCCGCCGATCTCGATTCGGTCACTCCCGAACAGGCCCTGAACCATCCGAGATGGAAGATGGGGCCGAAAGTGACCATTGACTCGGCCGGCATGATGAACAAGGGATTCGAGGTGGTGGAGGCGCGCTGGCTATTCTCCATCCCGCCAGATAGGATTGATGTTGTCGTCCACCCGGAGTCCATTGTGCATTCGCTTGTAGAGTTCAACGATGGCGCCACTCTGGCGCAGCTGTCTCCGCCGGATATGCGGGTGCCGATACAGTATGCGCTTTCGTGGCCGGCAAGGCTCCACGCAACGCGGAAACGGCTTGATCTGGCATCAGTCGGGGCGTTGACGTTCCGTGCGCCGGACGAAAACCGGTTCCCGGCGTTGCGTCTTGTGAAGGACGCATTGTGCGCCGGTGGCGCCAGGACTACGGCGCTGAGCGCGGCGGATGAGATTGCGGTTGAACGGTTCCTTGCCGGGGATATCAGGTTCGGCGACATTGTTCGACTCGTTTCGGATGTTTCGGACAAGGCTCCGGCTCGCGATCCTGATTCCGTGGAAGAGGTGTTTGAGATCGACCGTGTGGCGAGGGCTCAGGCCCGAAACTGGAGACGCGGATAAGTGATTTTTTCGGTCGCAATGAATTGAGACCCTCCCGTGTACGATGGCCTTGCGTCCGAAATGGGCTTGGGATTGACAACAAAAAAAAACAAATATAATTGCCGCCATTTGTGACTCATAAGGAATGGAGTGAACACGTGGAGACAGTTAAGGCTTTCGTAGGAAATCAGCATGCGTCGTTTCGCAAGATGTACAGCTCGTTCGTAGCTTGCTTGTGCATCCTTCCTGCGTTTTGCGGCAGTATCTGGCAGGTGAATCGCGCTTCGGGAGACGATGCCGCCGCAACGGCTGACGAGACTGGCGCCACGGCATTCCAGTCGATACAGGCGGCAGTAGACAGGGCGGTATCCGGCGATACCATTCTCGTTGGGCCGGGCGTATACGACAACGGCTCTGCCCTGGACACGAAGAAGACCAGAAATCGCGTGTGGATATCCGGCAAAACGATTACGCTGAAATCTACGCATGGCGCGTCTGAGACGCACATTGTCGGACAATGGGACGAAAGCTCGGCGGCCACGAACGGATGCGGCGAGGCGCAGATCAGATGCATATGCGTAAACAGCGACTGCTCCGGAACGGTGATTGAGGGATTCACCTTGCGCGATGGCGCCACAAGGTTAGAAAGGACATCGTCCGGAGTTCTCAACGATGACATCCCCAATCTTGGTGGTGGCCTTGCCGTCTATTCGCAGAAGAAGGACGTGTACCTTGTCGACAGCGTGATCTCCAACTGCACGGCCTGCTGGGGCGGCGCGATGCGCGGCGGCACCGCGATACGGTGCCTCATTACGCGGAACACGGCGTTTAGCGAACCGGCAGGGACACGTCAGTCAAACCTCTATTCGTGCCTTTTGACGGACAACGCGAAATCCGCCAGCAAGATGTGCCCTGTGGCGGTGAATTGCACTTATTTTGGCAACGTGGGTACCACAAGCATCAGCGATGCCTACAACTGCCTGTTCGGTCTGCACGACTCCGTATCGACGACCTATCACGATTGCATAAGGGAATCGCAGACGGGTTTTCAGATGTTCGCGCCGATGATGAAGGACTATCGCCTGTTGTCCGGATCGGTTGCGGCTACCGCAGGATCTCCCGTTGACACATCATCGCTTATGGGGTTGCCGGCTGAGTTCAATGGCAAGGACTTCAACGGGATGCCGTTCACCGAGACGGATGGCAAGATTGCGGTAGGCGCGTTTGCCTCGGCGACAACGCCCGTGTGCGGCGGAATATATTTCAGAGACAAGGTGACTTATGGCGGAGAGGTGCGTCCCTCCTCCTACGCATTCTTCGACAAGTGGCCACGGCAAATATGCGTAAAGCCATATCTTGATGAGGGCGAGACGTTCTTCCGCTATCGCGTGACAGGGGCGAACACACGCTATGGCGCATCGTCGCGGTGGCTGCAGAACGATGGGACCGCATGGTTCGTTCCGCCATATGCGGTTGGCACCGTGATGACCAACGCGGCGGTCCTTGCCGAGCGCATCCTGTGGGCAGATGCCAATTATTCCGAAG
>CAVJWR010000019.1:24518-38505 GCA_963653155.1 Limosilactobacillus gorillae | reverse complement strand
CCGCTCCTTCAGAAAACGGCGGAAGCTCGCCGGATGGTCGGCCTTCAGCCCCACGTATTCATCAAGGTGGAAGCCGCAGACCTTCGACCAGTCGATCTCCTTGTGCATGAGCAGAGCCTCGATGAACTCGAACTGGCTCGCCGCGCTCGCGAATATCACGCGAGCCTCGCCATTTGCGGCAATCGCCGCGCATATCTTGGCCGCCGCATCATCTGCAGCGAGCCGCCCCATGTCATTCTTGTCTTTTCCGATTATGATTTTCATATCAATTTACTATTTATGATTTTCAATTTGCGGTAGTTGATAGTGGGTAGTTGATAGTTGGTAGTGGGTAGATGGTAGTCTTGTACTCATGCAACGCACCTCCAACGGGAGGGACGCGCTCCCGCGCGTCCGTTCTGTCCGCCTTGTTTCGGTCGCGCAGGAGCGCGACCCTCCCGTAATGCCCTAAAACCTACCATCTACCACCTACCAACTATCATCTACCAACTAAAACCTACACCAACTCCCATCCCTTGGCGTATTCGCGGGCCCAGCCCTTGGCTCCGGCCTTTGACTTCAAGGCACCGGTCTTCGGTTCAAGGTGAATCGTCTCGCCCTCGTCAAGCGCGAGATTGGCGACGATCGGAAGGATGGAAGACTTCACGCCCTGCTCTGCGTCCACGTTAGTGTTGACGTTCCTGGCGCGAATGCACTCAACGAAGTTCGCCATGTGAGACACATCCAACGCTTCCGTCGGGTTTGTTGTTGACATCGTTTCGCTTGTGTCAACGCCGCCAGCTTTCCATTCCTTGACAACCGCCCCCTTCTCGTCAAAGATCTTCGCGTTGTCCGCCGGGCCAAGGAAGAGCGCTCCGCGCTCACCATACACCAAAGCACCCGTCTGCACGTCCATGAACGGCTTGAGCTTGTTGTGGCAGCTCATCTCGAACGTGATCATCTTGCCGCATGCATACTTGAACGAGGCGTTGAACACGTCTGGCCACTCGAAGTCGCCGCCCTTCGGCAGGTAGAGTCCGCCAGAACACTGCACGCTCTCCGGGAACTCGTCTATGCCGAGCGCCCAGCGGGCGGCATCCGCGAAATGCGGGGCGTTGTTGCCCATCTCGGACGTACCCCACTTGCGGAACCAGTGCCAGTTGTAGTGGACAACGTTGTCGCGGTAGTCCCCACGCGGCGCCGGACCTTGCCAGAGATCCCAATCGAGCCATTCGGGCACAGCCATCTTCTTGCCGGTGCCGATGGATGCACGGTCAGAGACATACCATGCCTTCGCGTTGCGCATCGCGCCGATCGCATTCGTTTTCTTCAGGTAGTCGAATGCGGCTCGATATGAGAGCGAAGCGCGGCGCTGTGACCCCACCTGCAGCACCTGCTTCGTCTCGCGGGCAACGCGCATGAGTATCTGGCCCTCTTCCGGACAGAACAGGCACGGCTTCTCCACATACACCGCCTTGCCGGCCTTCATCGCCAAAACTGCCGAGTACGCATGGAAATGGTCTGGGGTCTCCGATATGATCCCGTCAAGAAGCGGATCCTCTACGACTTTGCGCAAATCCTTCTCCATCTTCGGCTTTACGCCAGTCGCCTTGCGCACATAGTCGGCGGCGAATTCCCGCGCACGGCTATCAACATCGCACACCCATGCGATCTCAACGCCCGGCACCTTCATGG
This sequence comes from Limosilactobacillus gorillae, assembly GCA_963653155.1. GTDB lineage: Bacteria > Verrucomicrobiota > Kiritimatiellia > RFP12 > UBA1067 > UBA1731. Next base: position 36,831 of record CAVJWR010000019.1, on the reverse strand, counting down.
CCGCCTTCATGACCGTGAATCCACGGCCATTCGCATGGCATCCCACGATCGCGAGCCTTACGCGGTTTGAAGCCGCGCCCGCGCCGACAGCCTTGCCTGCCGCCGCAGCGAAGAACGCGCCCGTACCGCTTTTGATGAAATCACGTCTGTTCATTTTTATCTCTCCTTTATCGTTATTATTGAGATTTATAGTTGGTAGTGGGTAGTTGATAGATGGTAGATGGGTAGTGGAATTTACGATTTGCGATTTATGATTTACGATTGCATTTGGTGATTTGTAAGTTGGCAGGTGGTAGTTGAGTAGATAGCAGTGGGTAGATGGTAGTCTTGTTCTCTTGCGGGAGGGACGCAATTCATTGCGTCCTCAGTCGCTTCGTACGGGAGGGACGCGCTCCCGCGCGTCCGTTCTGTCCGCCCTGTTTCGGTCGCAACAAGTTGCGACCCTCCCATAATGCCCTAAAACCTACCATCTACCAACTACCATCTATCATCTAACCTACCCTACTTCCTCGCTTCGGCCAATGCCTCATCAAGCGTGACTGGAACGCCTCCACGCTTGGCGGACATCTCCGCCGCTTCCATGAGGGCGAAAATCTCAAGTGTCTCCTCCGGCGGGAACGGCACAATGCCTGTCTTGAAAAACTTCACAATGTCACGAAGAAGCGGCTCGTACCCCGGATAGCCATCCGAGACAACGAGCGGATTCTTGGGGTCTTTAGGCTTCTCCGGCATGATATAGCCAGAATACGTCCAGGCGTTTCGCATGAGGTGAATCTGTCCCATGCGTCCATTGGCATACGCGATGTTGATCACATCGTCCGTTGCGCTGCGGAAGCAACTCACCTTCTCTGCCCCCGTGCCCATCACCGTCACGTACGGCTCGAATCCATGGATGCCATACCAGCTGTAGAAGTTGTGCGTTCCCTGTTCCTCAAGCGGGGATGGCGAGGTCAACGCAACCGTGCGGATCTTGCCGTACACGCCGGCACGGGCATCCTGCACCGCCTTGCCGTAGCGGAGCGCGGAGGACGAGAAGTATTTCGCCCCAAGTTTCTTTCCGAGATCATAGATCCGCACCGCATCGTGCAGGTTGTGCGCAAGCGGCTTGTCGATGAAGCAGGGCTTCCCGGACGCGAAGACCTTCTCGGCTTGCCACAGGTGTTCTCGGCCATCGTTGGTCTCAAGGCAGATGCAATCCACGTTTGCGATGAGGTCATCGATGGTCGGGACGATCTCAACCCCCATCTCCTTCATCTCCTTTATGTACTTGGGGTAGCGGTTTGTCGCCGAAACGATGTCCTTCGAACCCCACTGGTATGCGTGGGTCATGCGGAATCCGGCAACGCCCGGATCCTTCGCGACGTTCATGATCTTGGTGAACGCAATCGCGTGGCTCGTATCAAGCCCGATGATGCCAACCTTGATTTCCGCCTGCGCGACAACAGCCGCCGCACAGCACATCAATGCGCAAAGAACATATTTCATGCAAAGCCTCCTTAACCACATTTATGACAACGCGGGAATTATAGCCTACAAGCCGCTGGCGGTGGCAGAAATATTTTTGCAAAATTGAACTGCAATAATTGCAAAATCAGGACTGCATTACGGTTCGTGCCTGACAAACCACAACTGTCTCCACAAAAGCAAAAAACGGCAGTATTATATGGCAACTGCCTTTTCAAAGACAGTACCCACTACCGCTAAATGTCTATTTTGCAAAATGGTTGCCCGTCCATTCGACGGGCGCGAGCTCATAGAAGCCGTCCGCCGCATCACGGTTCTCGACACGGCGGCAGGTCATCGCGTTGCGCCGGAACGCGACGCCCGACGCGCGGCTGAACACCTCCGCTGGCATCCGATCCTTCAGGTCGGCGAACTGCTTCCAGACGCAGACGCGCAGGACGTTGCCGCACGTGCCGGTGCAGTCTTCCACGCGGACGTCCGAGAACGACTGCGGCGTGTCCGACCGCATCTTGAGGCAGAGGAAGTTCCCCGCGCCCTCAACACGGCAGTTCCGCACGACGACGTTCGAGGCGGACGGGCACTCGCTGCCAAGCGTGACGCAGCTGTGGCAGAGGCGGCCGAAGCGCGAATCGACGACGAGCACGTCCGAACTTGGGCCGTTTTCGGGATGCCGAGCCGGATCGTTCGCCCAAGGCCCCTTGCCACCCTTGATCACCACGGCATCGTCATTGACGTTCATGAAGACGTTCGACACGACGAAGCCTTTACAGCGGTCGATGTCGATGGCGTCCGTCGATGGCCCCCGCACGCCATCCAGGATCTCGGACGCGATTTCGCAGTCGTGCACGCGCACGTTCCGGCAATTGTAGTAGTGAGTCGTCCAGAACTTCGCGTTCTTGAACGTCACGCCGCTCACATCCACGTTGTCCGAGTTCGAGACGTAGAGGAGACGCGGGCGCACCAGTCCCGGCTCCTTGTTGAGGCAGCGCGGATTCTCCTTGAGCGCTTTCCAGAACGCGCGCCACGTCGGCAGGCCGTGTCCGTCGACGACACCCTCGCCCGAAATGCGGAATCCGTCACAGCGGTCGGCGTTGATCAGCGCCGGATAGTAGACGCACGTCTCGCCCTCGATGCGCGTCTCGCGCATCGGATAGGCCTCGTGCGCATCAAGTCCCAAAAGGACACCACCCTTCTCGATGCGCAGGTTGACGCCGGGCCTGAAGAACAGGGCACCCGACGGATGGACGCCCGCACCGATCACCAGCTCTCCGCCGCCCGCCGCCGCGAGCGCGTCAATCCGGGCCTGAAGTTCGCTCGTCTCGTCGGACAAAGGCTTCGTCGATTCCGTCGCGATGCCACCTTGAGCGACTACAATTCGCATCGCGAACGACACCGCCCACATCACTGCCAATTTTGCTTTCATGCTCTACGCTCCATGCTCTGTTTTGACCGGTCTTCAATCATTGCCAGCACGACACGACCCATTTCCGTAAGCCGATACTTCTGAAGCTTTGAATGCTTGACGTTCGGCCTCGTCTGCTCAATGAGCCCAGCTCTCAACGCAGGACGAATGTAGCCCTCTCGAAGATAGTTGCGATCGCGTATGTGCAATGCCTTAAGAAGTTCGGCCGTTCCGAGCATCGTATCTTTAAGCCCCCAGACAAGACGCTCCATCTTCTCGTCTACTGGTGGGGTAACTGGTGGGGTAACTGGTGGGGTAACTGGTGGGGTGCCATAGCGAAGCCCAGAAGATACGCCCTTAGGCTCTCCATAGGATGAGCCGTCAACGGCGGCTACAAGCTGTTCATCCGTGAAGCCATAGAGCAGATTCGGCAGGGTCACGCGAAAGTAGTCGCTCTCGGACTCCAAGACCGGCATTCGCTTGCCGAGGTTGACGGACAGGTTCCCGTAGTCCTCGTAGAGCTTCTTGAATCCACTCCCCTTACGCTCCATGAGGTCAAGTCGCTCGAACATGTCCGCAAGGCACTTGTTGCGACGACGAGAGGGTATGCGGCAGACATTCGCATACTCCTGAACCTTTCGGCCACCCGGCATTCCGCCCGGCGAGGTGATTTCAATGCGGTCATCGAAGATGTCCACATGGACTTCGCTGCCGGTTTCAAGATAGTCGCGGTGGACGAGTCCATTAATCAGCATCTCCTGTATCGAACGTTCGGGGTACTCGCGGAAGTTCACCCGATCCATTGGCCGCTTGTGCCAGGCGCGACGAGAATGGAGGCGGACGAAGTCCTCGGCGTATTTCAATAACTGGAGCAGCCCTCCGCTGTACTCCTGATCATCTGAAGCATCCATCACACCCGCCGTCATGTCGAGTCCATTCCAGCGTGTGCAGAAAATACGTGAATGACGAATCGGCGACTCATCGGCCAGCAAAGCACCTGTGTTGGTCATGACACCTGTCTCGGTGACGAGTCCAAACGAGAACATGTCCTCCTTGGTCATCTTGGCGCCGCTCGCCTTTTCGTAGAGGTTCTTGAGGGCGATGAACGTAAAGCCTGATACCCTGTGCCCGCCAAAGCAAGAGACGCAGTCCCATTGCCGCCCCGACTTCTCCATCAGAAACTGCGTCAGAGCAAGCCCCGTCAGCAGCATCTTAACCGCACCGGTACGATAGAAGAACCGGCCTTGGTAACTGACGGGGAACGAACTTGCCGGGATTTTGATGCGTATGACTGCCTTGCCCTGTTTTTGGTAAAGCGACACATCGGCCACAATACCCATCGTGTTGCGAATGGAGTTGGGTATGTCCTCCATCAGCTTGTTGGGGTTCTTGACGCCAACAGGCTTCTTTGTACCATCCTCGATGCCGATGTACAATGTTCCGCCCTTGGCATTCGCATACCCGCACACCCATTCAAGGTACTTGTCGTGCCATGACTCCTTGTACTCGACGTTCTGCGATTCTTCCCGTTTCATCCGCACCCTTTCAAAGGCCCTCCGTTCGATCCTTTCTTTCTTGGCGAATTTGGGATTATTATACCATTTCTCGTCTCTCTTGCCCTCGCGAACGAGGCGATGTGTGTGGGCAGGTTGAATCCATTAACTGCCTTATGGCTATTCGACGTGAAAGCCCTTGACGTTCTCGGCCACGTCGGGGCCGCCTGTTCGGCGACGTAGCAGCCACCGCCGCGAACTTGCGACTTTTTCGCTCACTCCAGCTGCCTCTGCAAGTTCACGCAAACACGGCAAATGCTCGCCGGGCTTGTAAATGCCGCACACGATGGCCTTCTGCAACTTCCTGAGAAGCTGCTCGCCAAGCGCCATGTTGGCGGAACGATCCACTGCAAACGAAAATTTCACCGTCTTGTAAAGCTATCTTTCTTCAGGCCCTTCGGCATCACAGCCTTTACCTTTTTGTCGCGGACAATTTCGTAGAGGTACGTCGCGTTCGAGGCATCGCGGGCCGTGTCGCAAGTAAAGGCGAGAACGCCATTCCGAGCCACCGATGGGACAACAGCCCGGCGGCTACCGTCCGTATCCAGCGCATACACCCTCATTTCCGCAGGATTCCGAACTGCCAACCAGACGCGGGCTTTCGCGCGTGGCATCAGGTATGGCAACCGTCCACTCTCCAGAAGATATCGCCCGTCGCGATCAGCAAAACTGTCTCCGGTATTGTAGAGCTGCGTAAGGTGGGTGAGCAGAATGCGTCTCGATGCGGCAATTTCATCCCCATCGAGGGAACTCGCCCACAGTGTCGTGGTCTGGTTTCCGCAGTCTGCCGACAGCGGCCCCGCCCGAAACGTACCGGAATCGACGCTTCCGCCGCAGGTGCGGGGGGTTGCCACAGTGAACATGTTGCGCATCCTGTCGATAGAGACCGCGCCATCCGCCGGCTTGAGGCTTGTCGCGCCCAAGGCCGTTTCCACCCGCTCACGCGACAACTTGACGTCACCTGGATAGGAGAAGTTGTGGACGCTTCCAGTCGGGCCGTTCCCGACTGCAGAACCAATCTGCGCGTACCACCCGGCCCACGGCCATGTGAGTTCATTCGACCAGATGCACGGATGCGGTTTCGAAACCTCCAGTTCGCTACTTGAGATGACGAGAGAGGCGCGGCGGTCGAGCGGCTTCAGGTCGCCGCGCAGAAAAAGGCACATGAGAGCCCGATCCGCCGCAACGGCGAGAGGGTCGCTTGCGCTTTCGAGTTTGGAAATGATGTGCCGTCCAGGTTCAAGGGCACGCTCCTTGTCATGAGACCAGAGATACCGCCACAGGCCATCCCAATCCTGTGCGGCGGCCATCGCCCCGACCAGGAGACCTGACCCCGCTCTCCTTACGGACGGCGCACACCAGTTGAACTCGGTAATTACGTAGGGCTTTCCCCAAAGCCGCGTCAAAAGCGCCTGGGGCGGAATCTCGGCGAACTCGGCAAACAGCCGCCGGTTGAGCGTGTAAAGCGGCACACGATCCCCCGCCGTCCACTTTGCATCGTCCGGCCATGATGGGTGATCGTAGTAGAAATGGTCGTCTACATAGTCACAGAAGTCGTTTCGGACGGACTGAAGGCAAAACGGCATAGAGCCTCCGTTGCAGGACGCGAGCGGCACATCGCTCTTCAGATCTTCGCGGATGAGTGCGCGAATCTCACGCATCAGGGAATGCTCCTGCCCACAAAGGTCACGTACCGTGCCGTCGCCGCACGACCAGCCACACGGGCTTTCGTTTACGACGTTCACGAGCGCAAGCGTAGGCTCGTCGGCATACCGTCGTCCAAGCCTTGGGTTCACGTGTTCAAAGAAGCCGCGCACGAACCTCTTGAAGTTCGCCCGCGCCCCAGGGTTCACCAGATACTGGTACTTCATCTCGTTGCGGTTCCCCTGGTCATTCCTGACTGCGCCGGGACGGTCAATTCCGATCGCCCTGAAACTCGTCGTGCGGCCGACGTGCAGGTCAAGCGTGATGTAGAGCCCACGCGCCGCGCACGCGGCGAAAAGGTTGTCAAGCCCCTTGAACCGCTCGGCAACGGGTGTTGCCTCGTCGGCAGACCCCATCGTCAACCCCATGTACTCGTTCTCGAAATTGTGAAGGCGCACGGCGTTGTAGCCGAGCCGCACGAACAGATCCGCCAGCCGGGCGGCCTCATCCGGCGCATAGTAGCACGCATATGAATGAAGATTCACGCCGTAGAACTTCTGGCGCACGCCCGGCAAACGGTCGAACTCGAAGGATCCGCCCTTTGCCCTAAGCCGACCGTGGATTCCGCACGGGGAACGCTGCGCGATGCCAGTAAAGTCAAGCGCCGATCCCTTCACGATGTCCGCCTTGTATTCAAGCGGAACGAACCGGTTGCCGGCTTGCGCCCGCCAAGGCGTATTGGGATCGGTTATGGCATGATCCGCCCTGAGCGTGAATCCGATCTCGATAGTCTTCCCTGCGGTGAGTTCCGCATGGCGTACGGCGGAAAGGCGGAGCTGGTAGGAAGCAGCCCCATCCTTCCGCGTGACGGACGCGATGACCGGCTTTTGGAAAGTGAAGTCCAGAAAACGCGTCGCGTCTGCGGATTCGATCCGCAGACGACTGATCCTACCGCATTCGCGGTTGATGGACGAAGGCAACGGATGCTTGGCCCCATTAACGAACAGCCGTCCGCCGTCAAAGCCACTCGCCGCGAGATAGCCCTGGACGGAGACCGTCTCGACGCGCCCCGGCTTCTCGACCAATGCACGGTAGGCGACGGACAGGGCACCATTGGATACTTGCGAAGACATTTCGCACGCGCAGGACACGCCATCTTCGACAACCGACCTAAAGGCCACCCGACCGTCTTTCGGCGGCAATTCAACCCGCCGACGTGGAGGCCCCTCGACCTTGCCGCACTTCGTCCATCCGTCCCCATGGATAAAGAACGAGAACGAAAAGCCGGACGTCTCGACCGTCCCTCCCGCATGGTGCGGATCAATCCTGAAATCGCCCGCCCAGACGGCACACGCCGCAAGGGAAATCACCCAGACAGTCGCCAACCTTCCCATAACCAGCCCTCTTAGGATGTTCGCCTATCGTATACTGATCTGGAGACCCCTCGGATTGTAGACGAGCCTCACTTCCGTCGCCGTTGTCTCGACCTTCCAGTTGGACAGGACGGCAGATGCCTTGTCAAGCGTCGGGCGACCCGTGATGGAGGCCGCAGCGGCAATGACATATTCCGAGGAATCACGGCACTTGAGCCTGGTTTCGCCAACGCCCGAGATTGTCGCGCCCTCGGCGAACGACAGCGTCCCATCCACCGTCAACCTGGCGCCGCCAGCAATGTCATCGACGGCTACCGTCCACTCTTCGGCCAAAGCCAGATCGCCGTTCCGGACCGCCGGGAAGCCGGAAAGTCGTCCCTGCGTGAATATGTTGCCGTTTAGGTCGAACACCGTCCCCGTCGCGAAGGCGAGATCATCGAATTTCGGAAGCAGGTCGGACGAAGCCGTCTCGTCCGCATCATCAATCGTCAGAAGACGGCCCGTGCCTCCATCATCCAGCTTCACGAAATGCGCCGCATTCGTCTCGCCCGCAGCCGGATTCGGGTCATACGAAAGCCCAAGCCCGTCAAAGCGGGGGCTAATGTCCTGACGATCATTATAGCGGGGACAGAGCGAATAGATCATGATCGGGTTTGCGCCGGGCTGCAATACAGTCTCGAAGATGTTCGTGCCACTCTCGGAAGGATTGCCAAATGGGGACCAGGTTTCGTTGACGACCATCGAGCCCCGATAGGTCTGGTGGAATGCGAACCGCCAAGTCGCCGGCGTGTCTGAACGGTTCCACACATAGCCCTTGTAGACATATCCCGTGGCGCGGTTTACGCCATTCGAAACGACCCGGTCGAAGCCATCGAAGACTTTTGTCGCGCCAAGCCTCGAATAGGTGGCATCTTCCGGATTGGTAGCCATGACATACACAGGATTCCCGTCCACCCAAAGCGGCTTCAGCACGTCACCGGGGGAACCCCATGCGCTCTGGGCCGTGTCGCTGAACATGTCGACGCACCTCCACTCCCAAAGGCCAGCATGGCCGTAGACCTTCTGGCCAAGCCGCAGGGTGCCGCCCTCAACGGAAGTCCTGCCTGTCACATGGACTGCATTGGACATCGCGAGCACACCTGCGCCTTGCTTCACAAGACCCGCCATCGTCGGACGCGACTGGCCCGCAAGCGCGATGCCGCCACCTATTACCATGGCATCCGCATCTCCCGTGAAAGTCAGCGCGGGCAGAGCCGAATGGTTGGCCCCATCCAACAGCAGTTCCGCGCCATCCCGGAAAGTCACTGACGCCGCATTGGGGAAGAGCGGCGAATCGTCCCTAAGCCCGATGCCGCTCGCCTCGGTGTCTGCACTGCCCTGCACCGTGACATCGCCCGAATAGTCGCCCTCATCGCCAGAGAACAGGTTGACCCACCCCGGACCGATCAGGAGCGTCCCTGAACCGCAGAACGGCCCCGCAAACGTGAGGGAGCTGCCAGATGAATCGGACAGCGCATTCGATCCAGAAAGATTCACGGGGCCATTCCACCGATATGTCGTCACATCCGACTTCTCGCCAGAACTCGCATAATAGCGAGCATTGTTCATGTGGAGCGCCGCAGAAGCGATGGAAAGGCCACGCACCGCGTTGAAAGCCGCATTGGTCAAAGCCAGGACGCACGGTGCATCGGCCTCGCGAAAGCCGAACACTCCATTCGCGTTGAGCAACACCGTTCGCCAGGCCTCAGGCGTCGTAGTGGCATCACCCACAACCGCGATCGTGCCGCCATTCGTCACCACACAATTGCATTCGACCATCGTTTGCCACACATAATCCTTGCGCAGGAACGTCAGTGCATGCCCTTGCAGGTCGATCTCCCCGCTCATTTTAAGCCGTTGTGTATCAATACGCGCCGTGGCGTCGGAAAGGAAACGGAAGGTCGACCAATCGGCGAATCCCGTTGTTCCAACTCCACCTTCCCTATAGAACTTGGCGGCAAGCCCAGTTGTGGCGGGCATCCCCGAAAAGACGATGGTCTTGCCCGAGACAAGGCCGCGCCCCCAATCGCCATAAAGCGCCGCATCGACGAGCGAAGCCCCGTCGTTGACATAGACCATACCAGCATTGTCCGCTCCAAGGCCGCCGCGCTGGGCGGCGAGATAGCGCCCCTCATTGATGGTGATGTCGCCCCTGTATGTTGATATGTCGGCAGAGGTCAAATCGCCAGAGCCTATCTTGACGATGTTCGTGATGCCATCTGCGACCTGCGCGGCATCCAGCGTCGCGCCACCGATATCTACCGAGACCGTCAGCACGCCCGGAACGGACACAGAGTCATAGACCGCCGAACCGAAAGCCGTCCCCACACATACGCACACGGCAAGTGCGGCAAGACTATACACCGATTTGACAGGATATACGGGCCTGTCCTTCATTTTGACCTCCTTAGGATGACTTTCTTATGTCCAATTGAAAACAACGCACGGAATTATAGCATTTTCAATAGACTAAAGTCGGATTGAGTTGGTTTGCATACCCTGCATGATACCAAAATCCGCCTTTTGCCGCCACTACCCCCGCATTTATATAAATGCGGGGGTAGTGGCGGTGGCGAAAAATGCAAACTGCGAGCCACAAATTGCAGAATCGGACGCGGTATGGTAAACTCGCCGGCATGATACATAAAGACGTCCTTCTGCTCGTAAGCCCAACTGCCGCCGCATGTCTGCGCGGAATCACGAGATTCGCGCACGACAGCGGCTGGTTTGTGACGATCGACGACCGCGAACATCCGCCAGGCGACTGGCGGGGGGACGGTGTACTGGCGACCATCGGACAGAGCCGGGATTCGCTCGTGGGATTCGTCCGACGCACCCGCAAACGGGGCATACCTGTGGTGGACCTCACAAACGCCGTCCCCTCGCTTCGCATCCCGCGCGTATGCGGCGACAACCTTGAGATGGGACGACTTGCCGCAGAGCATTTTCAGGAGCGTGGGTTCCATCGGGCTGCATGGTTCTCGTCAAAATGGGGGAACGTGCAGCAACTCCGATTCCAAGGACTCATCCGCAACGGATTCCCGGACGCAATGAACCTCTCGGGACTCGACCGTCCACACCTTGCCCAACGGCTCTCCAAGTTGCCTAAGCCGATTGCCGTATTCGCGTATTCCGACAACGACGCATCCCGCGTCCTCAACGCCTGCCGCGACGCACACATCGCAGTGCCAGAGGAAGTCGCCATTCTCGGCGTGGACAACAATGAGCTGATCTGCCTGAACCAGCCGACTCCGCTATCTTCCATACGCCACGACCTTGAACGGGTGGGGTACGAGGGAGCCGCGCTTCTCCAAAGGCTCATGGATTCCGTTTCGCCAACGCGTGTTCAATCCATTCTCATAAAACCATGCGGCGTTGCCGTGAGGCAATCCACCGAGGTCGAGGCCGCCGACGATCCACAGCTACGCAGAGCGTTTGCAATCATCAGGCGCGACATATCGAAATCAACCGGAATAGAGCAGATCGCAGCCGAACTCGAAATGCCGCGCAAGGAACTCAACCGAATCGCAAGGCAAGAGCTTGGACACACGCTCACAGAGGAACTGATCCGGCAGAGGCTGGCCCGCGCCAAAGTCCTTCTGGCAGATACCGACATGACCCTCCATGCCATAGCCTCCGAGACCGGCTTCTGCCACGCCGCCCATCTCGCGAACGCATTCCGCAGGGCTTTCGGGATCACTCCAAGACATTTCCGAAAAAGCCTGTAGCTGCGATGAATAAATGGCGCGGATAAACGGCAGAGCGTGGATACCAAACCACGTCCGGGACTACCTGACGCAGATCGCAAAGCCAGTGCGTTGCGGACGGGCCCGCAACACGAGCCTCTTGCCATCGACCACCGAAACGCTCATCCGCTGCGCCACGAGGCGTTCGTTCGCCGCCGCCAGAACTGCCGCATCCACAGAGCAGGCATCAGCCGCTTCGGCAAGCGTCACACGCGCCGCATGCGCAAGCGACGATTGGAATGCCTCTGCATCAATGTCGAGGACGGCATTCTCCGTAATCTCAATCCGTTTTGCCGCGACAGGAATCTGAACATATCCATCCTTTGGCACATTGAACTCAAGAGTCGGAGACACGGCAGACGCATTCGTACGAAGCGAACCGCCGACCGTCACGGATGAATTCGTCCCGGCGACGATGAAACGGTCGTCTACGCTCTCAATGTTCGCCTGGATGTAGCCAATCACGATGTCTCCACCGCACCGCACAACGCCGTTTGAGACGGTCACGGTCTGGCCCTTCGACGCCACACGCAGATTGCCTACATCCAAAATGCCGCCATCGAACACGTTGACCGCGTTGCCAGAATCGGCTGTGTAGCCGACATGGAAAAGCGTACCTGCCCTGAACGTACCGCCACGTGCCACGTTCAGCGTGTTGCTGTGCGTTCCGGCAGGATCGATGCCCGTATAGACGCCGTTCGCGTCGTAGACCCATGTCGCCCCATCAAGGACGTTCATCGAACAATTCCGCGCAGTGTCCTCAAATAGCCGATATGTGGTTCCCTCAGCTACCACTTTATCCTGGCGGCAGACCGCATCCTGTCCGCAAAGCGTAAGGCGTGAGCCATTGCCGCAAATCTTAACGCGTGTCGATGTGCAAACCACTGTGCCGTTCGAGACAAGCAGTTCCTGTCCATTGCGCTGAAGAAGGATCTCGGCGGCCTCCAATTCACCGCCATTTTCGACTTCCACGCGGTTGCCGTATTCGTCTTCCCGGTAGCCGATGAACAGTTTCTTCGTTGAGCGAAGCGCCGCCCCATCAGAAATCGAGATGACGTTATTCGAACCCGGCCCCATGATACACGTATAAAG
>CAVJWR010000019.1:0-24508 GCA_963653155.1 Limosilactobacillus gorillae | reverse complement strand
TATAAAGGGCGGCGGAATCGTAACGCCATGAGGCACCTTCCGTCAGTTCGATGCGGTTGTCATGTCCTGCGGAGAAAAGGCCGTATGTGCCTGTGTAGCCAACGTTGATCTTGGCGTCGGCGCCACGAACCGTAAAGCGGTTGTTCGCCGCCGTCAAGGCTTCGCCAACGTAAAACCGCTTACAGTTCAGCGTCGCGTTCGAAAGGATGCAGATGCTATTGTCACCTGAATTGCCGACGACCATATGCTCGGATAGCGTGACCGTAGCCCCGTTGCGGATCTCCAGCACATTAGGCATATCATGCATAAGCGACCGATCTCCCACATAGATGCGTTTGGCCTCCAGCGTGGCATTGTCTACCGTCACGCGCAAATCGCCCGCACCTTCCCAGTAGCCAAGCGACAGACTGCCGCCAAGCCTAAGTGTCGCGCCATCATCAATCATGACGGTGTCGCCGGAGAGGTTCTTTCCACCAATGAAGAAACCGCTTGACGTGTCTGTGACCTCAAAAAGGGAACCCTCGCCACTCACACGCAGCGAAACCTCCGAACGGGCAGGGGTCCGGGATTCGCCATTGTAGACCCAGAACATCCCGGACGAGACAAACCGTCCGCCGGACAAGACCTCAAGCGCCGAGCCGTCTGCACCCGTTGCGCCGGACTGCCATCTCCCAATCCGACCTTCCGAATGCGAATAGAGCGCCGCCCCTTCGCATATGACGAGACTGTTGCTGCCGCTTATGGATTCCGAGACAATGACATTCCCGGCATTTGTGACGACGCACCCGCCCGAAAGGACGAGCCTTGAATTTTGCGCACTCCCCGAAGCGAAACGAAGCACATTGCCGTCATTCGCAAATCGCCATGTGCCGCCCTTCAGCTCATTCGTCGAAGCCTTATCGACAACGAACGCATTACCATCGCCCGTCAGCGTAACGGTGCGATTCGGCGTCGCGGACAGATCAAACGTCCTGGATCCGTTCAGCAAGGAAAGGGTTGAGAACGTCGCGTCCGACGAGGCCGTGTACGTTGCGGCCTCGTCATTCTCGAAGGAAGCGGCTTCCGGCAATGCGTCCAATCCCCACGCAACGGGAGAAGAGAAATCATGCGAGCCATCCGCATCAGGGAACGCCTCCGCCCGTGCGCTCAAGACAGTCGCCAGTCCAACACCTAATCCGATAACGACCTTGTTCATGGTGATCATCTCCTTTCTGTGCAATTGAATTCGAACACACGGCAACGTGCGGCGGGAACTGTCAGCGACACGCCCGCACGCACATCGGCGACGGACACGCACCGACCGTCGAATGTCATGTCGCATTGCGCATCGAACCTCAGACGGAACACGGCTGGATCGCGGTCGGCGAAGTTGAAGACGGCGACGATAAGGCGACCATCCTTCTTGTAGGCAACGTGCTGCAAAAGCGGCACATTGCGGGCCGCCGGGAGGTATTGCGCGTAGACGGCCTTGGCGTTCGGCGGATACGGCGCGGAGGCTTCCCTCTCAAGCGTGACACGTTCATCGCAACGCTCACCATCCCAGACGATGTCCTCATATCGTGCCGCCCGTGTCGTCGCCTCGGCGAACGCCTGCCAATACCGCGCATCGTATCCTTTCGGGAAGGCATAGACAATTGAGCTTTCCCATCGGTTGAAGAAAAACGCATCGAGGGCGAGTGCGATCGACTCCGGCTGCGCGAGGCAAGTGCCGAGCTGTACGCCATGAGGGAAGCTCATGAGCTTCGGCGCGGCAGAGCCATAGTCGCGGTCGACCTGCTCGCGGACATCCTTCGCCACGAGGAAGTAGCCGAGGTCGCCGTATCCGGTCGGCACGTATGGTGTGGAGGCATCCCACCACGGATACGGACCCCAAGGGTCGATCCACTTGAGCGATCCGGCATAGTCGAACGGCTGGACCTCTGCGGCGATGTTGTTCGGTCGCCATGACGAAGCCATCTCACACCAGGCGACACCGGGAATGAAGCCGAGCGAATCACTGCCGCCCGTGTACTCCCGCACGTACTTGTCGATCGTCTTGACGAGCTTGGCGTGTTCAAGCGAACGGAAGCGCAAGACCTTTTCGTGCCATTTGCGTCCGAAAGCGAGTTCCTGCGGCCAGTCGCGGGCCATATCCTCGTCCGATACGCCGACGAAGCGAGCAAACGCGGCACGGCACTTCTCGCACATGCAGCCGCGTCCGGCAAACATGTATGGCTCCCAGTTGCCCCAGAACCCGTCACAGCCATGCAACATCGCCTTCAGCTTCGGCAGGGTGTCGTTGCGAAAGTAGTCGCTCTCAGTATATACGGCGATCGGACAGGTCGCAAGCGACAGGTAGTCCATGCGCCCGCTCGGCAATGCCACATACCGCTCGTCCGCCGGACGGTTCTTCGCGTCGCCGACACGGAATCCGTTGGAGGCGAGACCCGACGCCTCTGGCGTGATGTACCTCACGCCTCTCCGGCGCCAGACCGCACGTGTCGCGTCATCTGGCCGCATCTGCACAACCCAACGCGCTCCGGCGGCGGTGAACATTTCGGCGAAGCCCTCACGTCCGGCATCCGTCTGAAACGCGGCATAAGGCCCGCCAAGGTAGAAGCCGTTGACATAGCGTTTCGGCACATCGGCCCGCAATGCAGGGATCGTGAATACCGTAGTCTTGCTCACGTCGCTCACGCGCACGCCCTTGTATTCCGCGTACAGGCGCATCGTTCCGCGCGGTGCATCGGCGGCGGCACGCACGAGGGCATTGAGCACCGGCCAACCGTTGTAGGTCGCCAAGACCCAACTGCCGGAATATGTCCGCGTCGCCGAAATGCGGCATTCGGTAGAGCCATCGGCCAGTAGCCTCATTCGCGTCTCGTCCGGCTTGCCCATCGTTGAATCGACGAACGCGTAGCCTTTCGGCAACGTCAACACGAAAGTGAAAGACTCCGGATCATATTTCTCATTCGGATCGTTCTTCTTCCAGAGCCAGGCCGGCAATCCACACTGGCCGGACGGGAACGCGAACGTCCCATCGAAAAAGTCAGCGGGCAATGCCTTGAGCGTAATCGGATTCTCAAATGCTACACGCGTGACGCGCACGTCCTTGAAACGCAGCTCTCCTACACCGTCGATGCGCACGACGAGGTTAAGCGAATCGCATCCGGCTGGCACACGCACCTCCTGCGTCCACATTACGTACTCGCTCCAGATGTCGCTCAATTCAAAGGCCTTCAGATTGGTGTCGCTGTCACCCGGCGCCGAAACGCCTTTGGCGATCAGGCCTTTCGCACGGATTGGCGTCGCAAGCACATATCCATGCGAACCGACGTCATGCCGCATACGATAGGTCAGCGAAACGCGATAGACTCCGCCTGAAGCGTCAGGAAACCGCAGCGTGTGCGAATAGCCGCCCGAAACGTTGCGGGCGAGGGCCTCGTCGCGGCAGATCTCCAGCAGCTTCGGCTCCTTTACGATCACGAGCTCGTCGCCCTCGACTTCCCAGCGTACCGCCTTCTTCACGGCCACACGGCGCGGATCATCGGATGCGACATCGCGGTTGTGCAGATAGCAATAGCCACTCTTCCAGTCTGATGGCGCAACGACGGCGCCAGTGCCCGATGGAAACCTGCGCTTCGAGATTTCCGTGAAATCAAACGTAAACCCACCTGCACCGCAGAGAGCCTTGCAAGAGACGGAAAGGCAGATTAAGGCGAATACAATGTGCTTCATGAAACGCTATTATATCTCAATAGCGTTTTTTTTTTCAAGAAACAAAATCGCAGATATGGATGTGGCGTTAGTGCCCGAATTTGGCGCCGAACTCTTTCGCCGCAGAGAGATACTCTTCCGTGTGCTCCATGAATCGGGGCGCATGGATGATGCCCTTCTCTGGCCAGCCGATCTCTCCAAAGATGCTGCGCCACGTGGCATCGAATATATCCCACTTCTGACCAAAGTCGGCGGAGACGCCTATTACGCCAGCCGCCTTGAGCTTCGGATAGCGGATGCCGTCTATCCAGTACGGATAGAGACGGTTTATGACCGCCATGACCTGCGCGGGAAGCGTCGCGTAATAGAGCGGCGACACGAACAACACAGCTTCCGCAACATCAAACTCTCGGTACAGTTCCTGCATGTCGTCCCGGATTACGCACTTGCCGGTCTTAACGCATCCGTAGCATGCACGGCACGGACTGATGTTCCGCAACTTGTGAAGGGTCTTCTTTACGCATTCGTGACCAGATTCCGTTGCTCCTGCGATGAACGCATCTGCCAACCGTTCACTGCACGAATCGAACGGCACCGGCTCGACTGCGCCTCCTGGACGCGGCAACTCGATGAACCTAGTCTCGTGCCCCGCAACCAGGGAAATCCCACGCGGCGATCCGCTTATCACAAGTATCTTCATGGCAACCTGCCACCTCTCCTGCAAGTTTCGCCCGGCTCACTTGCCGCCGAGCGTATCAAGGATATATTTGGCGCGATTCGTCGTAACCGTATCGGTACCGCGCGAAAAAGCCTCGGCGGCCTTCGCGGGATCGTCTATCGTCCACACATGGAACGAATATCCCGACTCATGGATCCTGCGGATGAAATGCTTCGTATGCAAGTCGGAATTGTAGGCGATGTCCACGCCATCCGCCCCGGTCCGTCCAAGCGTATCGAGGATCACCTTCTCTGTCACGCCCTTGCTGCCGGTCACCCAATAGACTTTGTACAACGGCAGCTGACGCTTCAGTTCGGCACAGACATCTTCGCTGAAGGCTATGAACAGGAAGTTCTCCGGCGTAGCCACACTCTGCGATTCAAGCACCTTCCTGATGGCCGCGACGACATGCGTATCCTTACCCTTCACCTCGCAGTATATCCAGCGGCCATTTCGCGCAAGGGCGCACACTTCCTCCAGAAGTGCGGGACGGGTGGGATCGAACTGCGAACCTTTCCAGCGCCCCCAACCGCCAACGTTTAGCGTAGAGATTTCCGTCTCCCAGACCGCCTTCGTGCATGGTTTGTCAAGCTTGCCGCCGGAAGTGCGCTTCAGGTTGGTATCGTGGAAGGTGAACACGCGTCCGTCCGCAGACAGGTACACGTCGCACTCGAACCCGAAACCGCGCTCAACAGCCATGCGGTACGCCGGAATCGTGTTCTCCGGGGCATCATGGGATTCGCCGCGATGGGAAATCAGCGTGTCGTACGCAGGTGCCGACTTGTGAATGGAAGTGCAGCCAGCCAGTGCGGCCACAACGCAAAGAGATGCTATTGTCGTTTTCATGGCCACCTATTATGCCACAACTCCACGGCATTGGCAAGCGACCCGATGCTCCAACAGCAAAAATCATATGCACTCTATCCTATGCACTGGGGTCTGACTCTATTTTGTCCTACCCTTGGGCAGCACCCATGCGCCCAGTTCCCTGTAAAACGAATCGAAGCACGCATGCGTCATGCCGAGGCCATGGACGATGCCCTTGTCCTTGACACGAATCTCGTTGTAGGCCGCGTAGATCGAAGCGGGCGGACACGTCGTGTCCGAGAAGCCGACAGCGACTCGCACGGGGCACGTGATGTGCGCGGCGAAGTTCGCACCGTCGAAATACGGTGCCCACCTTTCGGCGGTTGCTCGCGCCTCGGACGTCTGCAAATTGCACTCGACCATCTGCGACCCGCCGCTCTGTCGCCCCTTCAGGTAGCCCATCGTGTCCACAAACCCCGGCACATAGAACGCCGCGCGGGTGAACACGTGATTGAGACCCGTCAGGTAGAACCCGAAGCCGCCGCCCTGCGACGTGCCCTCATAGACGAAGCGCGACCGATCGACATCGGGCCGCGCCGCCAGCCAGTCGACCGCGCGGTCGATTCCGAGCAGAACGGCGTGGTAGAAGTAGGCCTCGCGCGAGACGGAGAGGCCCGCGCCCAGATAGTCGCAGCCATATTTCGCCTTGTACGCCGCGTTCATCGCATCGAACTTCCGCTTAAGGCCGAGCTTCTGCCATCGCCAGTCCGGCTCAAACGGATAGACGCTCATCCGCAGGCAAATCGCGTCGGAACGCCCTTTCATGTCATTTGTCCAGTTGCCGAAGCCCGCTGCGTTGACCTCGACGTGTGTAGGGAACGGCGCCCGCGCCTTGTCCGTCGGTACGCTCAGGTAGCCGTAGACGCGGCGTTCGAACGTCGCGAACGACACACGGAAGAAGTCGAATGCCGCCGTGCAGCGTTCCGGCACACGCACGACCTGCGGATCGAGCGGCACGTCGCGCCGGAGCCGCGCCCGTTCGCCTGCCCAGTAGGCGTCGAAGTCAGCGGGCGACGGACTGCCCTTGACGATCTTCTCCGGCTCATAGGCGACGCTCCAGACCTTCGCGCCCTTCCCTGTAGGTTCCGGCGAGAATCGGATGCGCAAAAACCCCGGCGCATCCAACTGCCCCGTGAGCGTGAAGACGTTCGTCGCCGCGAGATCCCACATGGCAACGGCGACCTGCTGCGTCCCGAAGTTGTCGAGCGTCGCCTTGACCGCCCCCGCCGCGACGGGCAGCCCGTTCGTGCCCGTCACCGTGACGGTGAACGTCGTCCGCTCGCCACAGCGCAACACGCCGTTCGCAGGATCGACAGACACCTCGTAGCGCAACGGCTCTGCCCACGAACAGAAGCCCGCCAAGGCCATCGAGAACAGGATTGAATGTTTCATGCCTTTACCTCCGGGCAAGTTCATGTTGCAATGAAACTGGTATTTTAATTTCCGTGTCTCCATGGTTAAAACTATCGAATGAGCAGAAGCGTACCCTTGCGCGCAAACGGGCTGTCGCGGTGGCAGACCCAGGCGCGTACGCCATCCGAGCCATCCGCCCCGCGCCAGACGCCCAGCACAATCTCGCCCGCCGGTGTGACAGACAGTTCTGCCTCCGTCGGCGCGGAAAGATACGAGGCCTGTCCCCAGCCGTATGCACCAGAGGCGTAGACGACAATGGGAGCCTCGACCGTCGCGCTCGCCAGAATCGCCGCGAAAGCGTCCGCACTCACGACGTGGCCAAGGAACGTGACCGTCTTCAGGTTCGGCAAATCACCAAAGGCGTTCTCGCCCACGACTATGCTACGCGCGGCATTCAAGACGAGGTTCGTGATGCCGGAGGCCTGGAACGCACTGGCCTTGATCTCGGTCACGCGCGACTTCGCGGCACCATGTCCGAGCCAAGCCTCGTCCAGCGCATTGGTCTGGAACGCGCAAGGACTGATCACCGCCACCGACGGCAACTTCAGCGAGCCCTTCAGCCACGCCCTGCGTCCGTTGGCCTTGTAGTCCTTGTTCATGTTGTTGTTCGTGCCCGTGCCGAACGTCTTGACGCCATCCAGCTTCCACCAGCCGACATCCGTCTCGGACACGCGCGTGCCGTAAAACAGGCCGTCAATCGAATGCGAGAACGTCCACGACGGACAGCGGAAGATGACGTGCCGCAGATTCTTCTGGTCGGCGAAGAACCACGAGCACGGGCCGCCCGTGGCCGTCGGCTCGTCGAAGACGACCGACTCGTAGGTGGCGCGTTTTTTCGTGGCATGAAAGAGCTGTCCGGACTCTACCGCCGTCAGCGTGCCGGGCGTGACGAGTACCCGCGCACCGGAAACTGTGTCATTGGACGAGGACGACAGAATCGACTGTTTCGTGCCGAGGCTGACGATCTGGTAGGCGTTGCCGTCCGCATCCGCAATCGTGCCGCCGAGGTCGAGGATGCCGTCGCCCGTATTGTCGGGCGCGTAAAGCGAACAGGCTGCGCCGCGTCCGAGAGTCAAGTTGCGCGTCGCCGGATCGACCGTCACCTGAATGCGGAAGAGGCCGTTGTCCAGAACGGCCACCGTCGCGTCCGCGTCATCCACCGTCAGCGTCCACGGACGCATAAAGCGCACGAACACCCACTTCGCACGGAACGGATCAGCCTCACGCACGACGAGCGTCGCGTCCGCGCACTTGCCGTCCGACACATCACCGTACCAGCCCGCAAATGTCGCACCCTCGTTCGCGCGTGCCGTCAAGCGCAACGCGACATTGAACGGTGCCGCATCGTCAATCACAAAGTCCTCGGCTTCGACCGTGCCCTGCGCCGCGTCGAAATCGAAAGTGCCGACCCACGAACTGACGCGGTCGGACACGGCGAGATACTGTGTCTCGGCGCAAAGGAACACGTTAGAGGCGACCGTGCCAATCACAATCGGTCCGTCGGGATTCGCTTCGCGGTAGGCGCGGATGGTGTCGCCCGACCAGCGCACAAAATCACCGCTCGCCGCGAACGGCGCGAGAAAGTCCGCCCACGCCGCCGACGGCGGCACAACGAAAGTGACGGCTTTCTCCTTTTCTCTCCCCGTTCCACCTAAGAACACGCTCGTCGCATTCGCCGCAAAGTTCGGCGGCGCACCGGTGAACTCCACGCGCCGAAGATTCGGCAGACAGTAGAATGCCTGTTGTCCAACCGTGTTTCCCGCCGCAAGACCAACGACGAGATTCGTCGGGCCGCTATCCTGCCACCCGCAAGCTCCCGCGCCCACTGTCTTGACAGACCGAGCCTCTGCCCCCAATCGAACGTCCTGATATCCCGGATACATGCCGCCGAGGGCATACGAACCAAGTTCCTCGACAACAGGGAGGTTCAGGAGGCCGCTCCATTTGCGCTTGCCCATGCCATTGCCCTGAACCTTCTTGACGGACAGGAAACTGTCTTCCGCAAACGAGCCTGACGAGGTTGGAAAGCTCGCGTTATCCTCCGCCAAAGCCCACTGCAGAATGCTGGTCGCCTGTGGGACGCGAATCGACCAGACCAAAGCCGCCTCCGTCAGTGGCGTCAAATGGTTGGCAAGGTATCCCGTAATGTTCGGCTCGTCAATCGTGATGGACGTATACCGAGCCTTGTAGACATCCAAATTGGCCTCGCGCGTCGCACAGCGGAACCAGCGTTCCACATTTCCAGTCAGTGTCCCCGGCGTGATGACAGCCGAAGCCGTGCCGCGCGTGGCGTCCGCACCCAGCGCATTCTCGTCAATCGCGGCGATTGTCCACGTCTCCGATTCGCCGGAGCCGAAAACCATGCCGCGCAAGTCGAGCGTCGAGCCTTCGGCAGGATCGGTCAGGTAGGCGTTCTCGGACGCGCCCCTCCCGACGATTTTCAGCGTGTGTGCCTCAGCGTCTGCGACATCCACAGAAAGAGCCCACCCCAAGCCATTTGTCAGACAGGCAAGTCCACCGTGCGGATTGTCCGCAGCGTCTGCTGCGAAGTAGGCGCCACGTCTGTTCGACCGGTTCAGCGGAAGCGGAGATTACCCCCCCCCCCCCAGCGTATAAGCGAGCAAAACAGCCGCCCTGCTCGACATTTTCATCAATTTTCCCATGGTTTTGATCTCTTTCAGTTGTGTGGAGAGGAAGTTCCCTCGCGATTAGGATTGGGAAGAATGGTAGCACAATCGTCCCCACCCGTCAAGGCGAGAACGCTCCAATGGATGTCGGCGATAACGGCAACCACGACCTACATCCTATGCACTCAATCTTATGCACTGGGGTCAGACCCCATTTGATTTATGCAATCATTTCTGTCGGTTTGGCTCCAAACACTTGCAGCGGACTCACCTTGCGCGTACCACCTGCGAGAACTGACACCCCACCAAGTTTGCGGCCTTCTTGCTCATAACGATATTGCAAAGCCTTGATGCGCTGGCCGAAGCGGTCGCGAACGATGTCAAAGACAGGATCGGAATGAACGCAGATCGTTCCAAGACCAGTGTAATAGGCGCGTGTCGCCATAGGGCAAAGGAACGCCGAGCCAATCCAATCGGCGAGCTGAAGCATCGCGTGATTCTCGCTATGGCCAAACAGCGGCAATTCCGCAAGATAGTCGTAACCGTTCCCGTGCGCTCCAAATTTCATCGTGAAGACGCTATGAGAGACTGGAACGTTCTTGCCTTTGTTGCGACTGTCGAGGATGAATATGCCTTGTTCGTTGTCGCGCTGAAGCCGATTCTCAAAAGCCATTTCGAGACGCTGAACTGCTGCCGGATAAACAGACGAACCATTGAACTCGGCATTGGGTTTCTTTAGGTAAATGCGAGAAACGATCTGCGCATGGTTCTGTTCCATTAGGCGAAGCGTCTTGTCCATGAAGCCAATCACATGACGCTTGGCATCATGCGTTCCCTCACGCAGAGCGCGGCGAAGATTCGCACCTTTGACTTCGACCTTCAGCCAATCGTGCCAATGCTCCGCGCCGTTTCCGTAGGAAGGGAAGAATCGTTTTTTGAGTTCGATGATGGAGCGTGTCAGCTGTTTGAGCGACGATTGCTTGACGATGACGGCAGAAATCAAGAATATGGGTTGGCTATTCCGTTCTGTCGGAACGAGCGGACCGGTATCGCCCGATTCGTCAACATAACACATCAACATTTTCAATCTCCAAAACAACAGTGGCGATATCCTTCGATACCGCCACTGGACTCGCCGCCTGTCGCCAGCACGGCATTGGTTAAAAAACTGCGCACATTATACCATATTGAAGTTCGTCGTGCAATGAAGGCAATGTTACTGGAGCAATGGCTTCAGTGTATGTTGCCGCGAGACGGGTGGGATTTTTTCTTGGGCGAATCAAGCTTCAGGAATGTGGCGAACCTCATCGCATCGGCCGGAATCTCGTCGCCAGTGGTATCTGGCATGGAACTCAAATCAGGCTTGTCGTCAGCCGGAGCCTTGGGCTTCACGACCTCGCGCAGGATCCGGCGGAACTCATCCATCCCGACAGGCCCTTCCCAATCCTTCAGATCCGCATATTCCCGCAATTCCTTCTGCCCAGCCTCGCAACAGAGCGCTATCGGGGTCACACCCGTCTCCTTCACGAAGCGGCGAAGGTTCTTCCGGGCCGCAGCCTTGTCCATCTTGTTCGCCACAACGATGGCGGGGCGCTCCGGCAACTCAGTGTTGTATCCGGCAATCTCCTTGGAGAGTATGCGGTAATCCTCCCACGGCTCACGTCCATCGGTGCCGGCCATGTCGATCACATACACCATCACCCGACTGCGTTCAAGGTGCTTGAGGAACGCAAAGCCAAGTCCAACGCCTCTTGAGGCACCCTCTATTATGCCCGGCACATCTGCGACGCGAATCTTGGCGAAATCGTGATACACCATCGTCCCGACTATCGGGTTCAGCGTAGTGAACGGATAGGATGCGATCTTCGGCGTAGCCGCCGACACGGCAGAGAGCAGGGAGCTTTTCCCCGCGTTGGGGAAGCCAAGCAAGCCGGCATCGGCAATCGTCTTTAGCTCAAGGTGCAGACGATGCTCTTCGGCAGGGCCACCCGGAGTGTGCTCGGTTGGCGCCTGATTGACGGAACTCTTGAAATGCACGTTCCCGAAACCGCCGGCCCCACCCTTTGCGACAATCACCTTCTGCCCAGGTTCAACTATGTCGGCGACGACAAGGCCCGTATCCGCATCAGTCACCAACGTTCCGGGCGGCACATCCACCACAAGATCCTTGCCTCTCCTGCCGTAGCATTTGCGGCCAGATCCCGGCACTCCGTCCTCGGCGAACAGGTGCGGATCGAAATAGAGCGAGACAAGCGAACTCACGTGAGTGCTTGCCCGCAGAACCACATCGCCGCCGCGCCCGCCATCGCCGCCATCGGGTCCGCCAAACATGACGAGAGCCTCACGACGAAATGTCGCGGCGCCATCGCCCCCCTTGCCTGAGCGAACCACCACATCCACCTGGTCTATAAAAGTTCTCGTCTTCATCTCATTTAAGCAAACGGACGTCCGGCAAGTCTCCGGGCGTCCGCCTTAATTTGCGTCTCGAATGCCCGCAATTACTTCTTGACGAGCTTGCGGACCGCCTTGTGCGAACAGAACGTGCGCTCGGTGTAGAGCTTGGCCCGCCAGGACGGGTTCTTCTTCACCACGCGGATCTTCTCGATCGCAGGGCTGTTGAACGGGAAGAGCTTTTCGACGCGCACCCCGTAGCTGTCGCGGGACACCGTGAAGTTGCCCGAAGCGTTCTTGCGGCCATTGTCAACCGCGAGAACCTTGCCCTCGAAATCCTGCAGACGAGTCTTGTCGCCTTCCCTGACGCGGATGGAGACACGAACGATGTCACCGGCCTTGAACTCAGGGAAATTCTTGTCGGCAAGCTTGGCAGTCTGCTCGGCGTTGATCTTATCCAGAATCTTAATACCCATTTCTGACCTTCTTTCTTCAGGTTAGGCTGCGGGAGCCGCTTCCTTCTTGGCTGGAGCCTTCGCCTTGACGGCGTGGTGCGGCTTGAGAGCCGGGTTCTTTGCGCGGCGGATCAGGGAAGCCACCGTCTCGGACGGCTTCGCGCCCTTGCTGAGCCAGTGCTCAACGCGCTCCAGATCGAGCTTGAAGTTGTTCTCCTTAAGGGCAGTATCGTACCAGCCGAGAATCTCAAGGAACTTGCCGTCGCGGGGCGAACGCTCATCCGCCGCAACAATACGGTAGGCTGCGTGGTTCTTGCACCCAGTGCGACGCATTCTGATTTTGACCATTTTCTTTTTCCTGTTCGTTTTCGATAAAGAGGACGTGTAAGGTATCACATTTCACAGGCGATTGCAACAAAAAATAACGTAAACCGAAAATTGGGGATCGGCTATTTCCTGATCAGGAGAGGTTCAAGAAGGAACAGATTCGAACGGCGGGCCGCAAATCGGCGGGGATTCACAACGACCTCATCTTCGCCCTCAAGCATGCGGAACGTCTCATCCACCATTGCATTGTAGCCTTTCGCGTTCACCTCTCCATACGCCTTGGCGAGCCGCTTCATCCAACGGCCGATCTCTATGCCCCGCCCAAGGAATTTGACTCGCCTAAGCTCATCGCCATCGACAGCCCGTTCCGCGTCCGCAAGTATCGCCGCGAGCCTATCGCAATCCAACGCCGCCACCATGCGCAGGTTGTTCCTGACCTTAGGATCGGCATTTCGCGCAACGTCCGTCATTTCCTCCAGCGCGGCGAAATAGCTCCTGACGAAAGGGGCTGCCCTGCCGAACCCCGTCTCGCAGTAGTCGTCGACAAGCGCATCGTACGACATCCTGAACGGATTGAGGTGGGCCTTCGCCAGCGTATAGTACGTGATCGCCAGTGAAGACCAAAGTTCATAGAAGCAATCGAAGTCCGTGCCATAGAGTCCGTTGGCCTTCATTGCCTCAAGATCCTCGAACAGTATGCGGGAATAGTTCTGCGGCACCATGGTCTGGAATCCCATCAGCAGGTTTGGACGCCACAGCACACGGTTTCCGAAGCTCAGCCACGACGCAAGGTCGCCGCGAGCCTTGCCGACGCCGTTCGGACGGGAATAGTCGCCGACCACACAGGCGATGACCATTGCCGGATGTGGCCTCACGCGAACGGGCGGATCCTCATACTCCGCGTAGGCATGCATGTGCAACCCCTTGCCGGGGAACTTGGCCGTCACGGCTTCGGCCACGCGATTGTCGAAGGACAGCACCCGGTCGGTCAGCGACACGTATGGGATGCCTATGTTCTTCGGCGGCGCATTGACCGGATCCAGCTTGCGGCATCCTCGGCAAAGGCACTGCATCGTAGGGCCGCCATCCGGCAACCCGATGCCAAGCACATCCTTGTCGGGACGGTGTGCAAACTGGTCGAGCTTGTCGGCTATCGCCTGCGCCACAAAGCCCTCCGACGACAGGCAAAGCGATGCGAACCTGCCGGCATTGTCATCCTGGTTGCGTGTGCCGTCCGGCTGCATGGCGAACCAGTCGGGATGCCGCTTGCCGTACTTCTCCCAGTAGTCCAGAAAGTTGTGCCCTCCCGACATGCGGTTCTCGCGCATGTCGTTAACTCCGTGCCAGGCCCGGAATGAGCGGTTGCCGGGCCTGTCTATGCCAAGATCGTACTGCAATCCACGAAGCTCGCGCAACTTGAGTTCGGGAACGTAGTCGAGGGACATCTTCGGGAACACGATCACATTCCTCTTCGGTATCACCTTGCCGAGTTCTCCCGGCCACAGGTAGCGTATGCCGAGTGATTCAAGGAACCATGTCACGGCATGGGACAACCCTTCGCCCTGCCCGGAAAGCACGACCTTGTCTCCATCGATCCTAATCCTTGACGACTGCTTCTCTCCGTCATCGTGCAAAAGCACGATTGCCGGCCCTGCGCCCTGCGCGTCCGAGACGGGCCATTCGGTTCCCGACATCTTTCCGAGATGCCATGCGACCTCTTCGGCCAACGCCCTGGTTTCCGCATCGCCGTCGGCGCACACCACATTCGCCCGAACCTCGGCGCGGCGCGAATCCTTCGGACGATACAGCACAACGCCATCTGCCGCCGTGGCCATTTCCCTATACACTGGCTGTCGGCGAAACGTGCGCGGCAACGAAAGATCGCCTCTGGGGCCAAGCGGCTTATCGTCCCACTCGATTTCGCCCCTATCATGGGCTACGCCCGGCAATTCCGCAAACAGATCGGAATAGAACCGCTTCATCGCCTCATACTTCCGCCCATTGTCGTTCAGGACGAAGCGTCCGGCCTCGTCCGGATTTCCCAGCGGCTCGCCCCTGAACGATATCTTCAACCGTCCAAGCAGCGGCCCGACGAGATAGACGCGCCCCTTGCCGAAATCCTTCCGCGCAATGTCTCCGCTTCTCGTGAATCCGATGAGTTCTTTCGCCTTCGGCTGCGTTGCGATAAGCTCGCGGGCGCAACTGCCGGACAGCACCAGCACGCCGCCATCATCCACATACCGCAGTACGGCGGCATAATCCGAATCTTTCGACCAATCACTGTGCGGCGGCAGACCGCGCGTCAGGAAGTCGCCAAAATATATGAACGAATAGCGATGGTACTCGCTCGGCGGAAGCCACTTCCGGATGTAGTTCTCATGGACAATCCGAGCCTTGCTCGCAACGTCCGCAGACATCACCTTCACGTCCATCTGCGCCCCCGTGACGAACGCGGCGGGCTTTTCCGCGCAAAGCCGCAGGAACGCCGATGCGGCAAACGCCGCCACGAAAGCAGATCGGGACAGGATATTCATGTCAGCGAAGCACCACTACCGAGCCCCTGATCCTCGATATCGAGATCCCATTCCCGATTACGCGAACGATCCACCTCTCCGGCAATCTTGCCTGAACAGACGTCAGGTCAAGGCCATTCGCAGGCATGCCGTTCACGAAGCGCACAAGCCTGTAGTGCCTGTCCGCATCCGCAAAATCGTCATCCCTTTCGTTTATGAGGCTGAGTGAGGCACCCTTTGCATATTCGAAGAGCGAAACGTCTACCTTACGCACCACTCCGTTCCGCACATCGTCAAAGTCTATCACAAGCCCCGTCACAGACGGCGTACCGTTGGCGACGCTGCCGCCGTTGCAGACTATGTCGGAGAACGACTGGCTATGGCCATTCATGTCAAATGTGCCGCCATCAAGGACAAGGGTGGAAGACGGGCTTATCACATCGTCGTACATCAGCCTGAGCGTACCGTCACGCACAACCGTCGCACCGGTGTATGTGTTTGTCGCGTTCAGGTTCAGGTAGCCCGCGCCAATCTTCGTAAACCCGCCGGATTTGCAGACGGCGAGGGAACACGGCAACGTCCTGCGCACAGTCTTGTTCCAGATAAGCTGGGCGCTTGCCATGGTATAGTCGTTGCCGAAACCCGTCATCCGTATTGCCGTGACCCTGCCGGAATGCGAATCGAAATCGGCAACTGCGGTAGCGCCCTTGCCGTCACCCACGATCCTGACTATCGGCGGACCAACCATGCCCTGCTTCGCAAACCACTCGGCATCGTCCGGCGTCCAAGCGACCGACACAACACCCATGCCGCTCGGCGCCTGCAATCCACCGCCCCATCCGAGTCCGCCGCCCCTGCCGGCCGTATCTACCGTAAGCCCGCCTTCATAGGCCGTGATCCGATTTGGCGGATATGTCCACTGGTTGCCCCTGTCGCCGAAGAGAGCCCCCCATGCCATGCACCTGAAGATGCCGCCGTTGCAGTTCACGTAGGCGTATGTGTTGGCGAACCTCTTGTCCGTCGCCGTACCCTCTGGCCACTCTTCGCTCTT
Source organism: Limosilactobacillus gorillae (assembly GCA_963653155.1). GTDB lineage: Bacteria > Verrucomicrobiota > Kiritimatiellia > RFP12 > UBA1067 > UBA1731. Next base: position 8,450 of record CAVJWR010000019.1, on the reverse strand, counting down.
GTAGACGTAGCCAGGGCCTCTGCCGATGGACGACGAGGCGACAACGCCTCCGCTATTGAGATTGATCACGTTGCAGGTCTCTTCCGTTCCGCATCCATAGGCAATCGCGATCCCCTTGGCGTTGCAGAGAAGCTGACCGCCATCCTCAACGGTTATCTGTCCGCTCGCGTCTGAGCGGTTGTAGCCGGGGAACACGATGGCTTCCTGAACGTTTGTCGCGTTGAACGTGCCGCCCTTGCCTATCAGCAACTGGGTTCGGCTTGTGCTGTTGCCGAGACGAAAACGGCTTCTGCGCACCGAGTCCGGCGTATGCCAAAGCTCTGCGCCGAAGATCGACATCAGCCCCTCTCCGTCGTCGCCAATGTACCAATCTCCCGCCGCCACATACCGTCCGCCAGTCAATTCGTAGTATGCGTATCCATGCACGCCAATGGTGTCCGTCTCGGCATACGGAGTGACGTTCACGACCTCGCCGCCCCTCTGGTACACGGCACCGCGAGTCTTTTCAGATCCATACGACGCCACGACGAGGCGTCCGGTATAGCTGCCTCCCTCAACGACAAAGGTACCGACATGATTCGTGGTGCCGACCTCCATTGACGCCGGCAACTTCACCGAATCATCCATCTCAATGGAAGATGATGGCGCCACAAGGCGAGGCCCATCCAGCACAAGCTCACCTGTGCCGACCAGCATCTTTTCCACCGGCAGTTCCGCATCGCCGACAAGCCTAAGCTTTCCGCCAAAGGCATCGATCTTCGCGGGCGAAGAAGCCTCAACCTTTGCGCTCACGCCATCTGCGGCAGACTCCGAGAGCCGAAGGCTTCCCGCCGAGAGGTCAAACGTACCATCCCCGACAAGCTCTGCCGCATCTACGCCTACGGCATCGCGCAATGACGAGAGGCGAACCGTGCCGGGGCCGGACGTCTTAAGCGGCACGTCCTTCGGGTTCGCCAGCTTGGCGTTTATCGTGATCCTCTGCGAATTGTCGGACGTCACCAGATCAAGTGCACCTGCGGAAGACTTCACCTCGCCGACCCCAGCCGTTCGCCCTATCGTAAGGTCTCCTGCACCTGACCGTACCCGCACAAGCTTCACGTCAAGAGATTCGCCCGATTCGACAGCCAAGGTAACGGGTTCGGAGACTTCGTGGTTCAGCGCAAACACGGATACGGACGTTGCGGCGAGCGTATCGTCTCCGGCGGACGCATCGCCGATGCTTGTGATACCAACCGCCTGAAGAGGCGCATTGGGCAGCTTGTCGCCATGGGCCGCAATCTCATGCGAATTCGGCAATCCATGCGCGGTGAAGAGAACCCCGTCCCCGTCTCGATACGCGCTACAGCCATTGACCGTCACCCATGTGGGCATCGCCACGCCGTCAAATCCCTCTACAGACACCTTGCCGCCCTCAGCCAACCTTACGTCAAGCCTGCATCCCGATTCGGACGAGCATGTAAGCAATGCTATCTCCACCTTCACACCGGCAGGCACATCCAATGTCGCAACGCCATTGACGTTCATCTTGCTGATGCGTATGGTATCCGAGCCATCCGGTGCGGCGAACCCGACATTTGCCCCATCCGACAGCTCAAGGTACTTTGTGACCGACGGGGTGGCAATCACGAACCGCCCCTGCATTGGGGTTTTGACCGAATATGAATATTCAAGGCTCCCTTCCGTATCCGGCCTTATCTCGCTCTTCCACACGAGGTCGCCGTCACTTGCGACCTCAATTGTTCCATAGCCGTTTCCGCAAAGCGTACGGTCGGTAGTCTCGCCATCGCCGACGTAGCGAAACACCGCCCTGTTGGCGATGCCAATGGTTCCGATGCCGACAGGGGAATCCTCCCCGGCATTGCCTATCGACGGAACCTCGCACACCGCCCCATTTGCCACATTCAGGCTCGTGAACGCATTGCCGCCCGACAGCTTCACCGTACCGGTCCGGCCAGACTTGCCAACCGTCAAGCCCCTGCCTGAGCCGACCTCGATGCGACACGCAATCTCAAGCATCCTGTCGGCAGATGCGCTTGCCGTGGCGCCATCCTTATCCTCGCTGAAACGGATCGTACCCGTGCCATCTATCAGCAGATCGCCCTGCACAGAATCGAACACCGCGTTCTGGTCGAGCGACATCGCCTTACCCGCCAGAACCTCAATGTGCTGCCTTGGGGCATCTGCGTCAACGGAAATGTAGTATGCGTTGTCCACTGCGCTAAAGCCATAGCTATTCGTGGCGGAACAAACCACATACTTGCCGCCATCTTGCGCAAGGCAGATCTTTGCGCCCCAATTGCTGATGTACGTCTTGTTGCGCTTCCGAATCTCGCCCGTTCCCTCATAGCGTATGTTTTCGACCCCAACCCAATGGTCGAACGCAGGATAGATGGAGCCTATATATCCGATGTCCAACGGACTGGGCGAATTGTTCGCGATCGTAAGCAACGTCTGGTCGGCAACGGCGGGAACCTCAAACGGCACTATTTGAGGCGTGATGAATGGGGCCTCCGGGACATCGGCATCTATGTCGATCCTGCCGCCGAACTCAATGCGAAGATGCGGATTGTCCCATTTCCAGCGGCCAAATACGAAACGGGGAGCGGCCGCGCCCGTCACGCGAATGTTGCCGACCGATACATGTCCCTCAAGCGCAATGACCCTAATCGCGCAATTGCCATCAAAGACGGCGGTACATCCTCGACAGCCATTCGTGAGTATTGATCCATCTGGCTGCGGCACTTCGATGAGCCCCGGAACGATGCCCTCCGCCCAGTTGTTCTGGTTGGTCCAATCGGAGTATGCCTCAGAGGGGACCGGATAGCTTCCCTCTTCATAGTCACTCTGAGGGGTCATGCCGCGCGGGACGCCACCGACCCAATGGCAGGTAACAGGCTCAGTCGCCCAATATGTCTCGCCATCGGCAAATGACGCATCGACGACGCATATGCCTGCGATTGCGAACGCCATTCGGGAAAACATGCTGCACCGGGAAAGCGAAAGCACTTTTGACATGACTCCTCCGTGTTCTGTGTTTTGCAAATAGACCTATTGACCAATTACGCAATTAGTATAGCTGTTTTTTTTTTGTTGTCAAGATACGGATTTCAATCCGTATCTTGACCATCCAACCTCACGGGAGGGACGCAGGATTCCATCGCACGGGAGGGACGCAATTCATTGCGTCCACAGTCGTTTCACACGGGAGGGACGCGCTCCTGCGCGTCCGTTCCATTTCGGTCGCGCAGGATTCGCCCGCGCCGCAGGCGTCGGGTTGCCTGAGCGAAGCGAACCCGCAGGGCCGCAAGGGGCCGAGCGCGACCCTCCCGCAAAACCCCTTCTACCAACTACCTACTATCATCTACCAACTACCTTCTACCCACTACCAACTAATCCCTACTCTCCCCAATCGCCAAAGTCCGTCCACTCCGTTATCTCGCATCCATCGGCGTATACCTTGCCGTCTGGCGACACGCGCATCGTGACATCGACATGCGCCGTGGCAAGGTTGCCTATGACAAACGGAACCTCCGCCTCATAGAATCTTTCTCCCTCACTCTCCCAATACTCGATGACGATCAGGTCGCTTTTGAACGCAATCCTGTCGCGGAACGGCACGCCCTTGTCAATGCCCTCTTCCACTAGCGTTGCGGAGACACCGCCCTTCTGGTCGATGGTGAGTGTGATGGTCGACGTGCCACTCTCAACCTCATCGTCGCCATGAATCTCCATCGTCTTGGATACGACAGTCTTCTTCTCTGCGAACACTGGCAGGTTCTCGAAGCCCTTCACCTTCCAGACGTTCTGGTAGAGGGTGAGGTCTGCGCCTCTCACGTAAATCACACCGCCCTCGATGCCCCCACCATAGTTGTTCTGTTCGATGCTGAAACGGAATTCACCGCACTCGACGACATCCCTCCCATCCTTGAACGTGACCGTCACGTCGAAGTAGTAGCGTCCACCCTCGGAATCGTATTCCCAACTTGTCATGGCTGGCGCGGAGAACGTGGACGTGAGCAGCCTGTCTTTGCCCGTGTCGAAGTGGAACTTGCCGGACACCTTGCCGTTCGCCGCTATCGTCATCGTCCCATAGAGGTTATCTTTGAGGAATTTATAGCCAGGAATCTCGTACTCGCCGCACCCGACAAACGTTCCGACCACCCAAAATGGCAAAGCCTGAACTTCCACGGTGAACGTGGAGGCATACGATGCCTTGCCCGATTTCACCTTCACCTGAACCGTAAACGTTCCGGCCTTCGTCGCGACGCCCTCAATCTTGCCGGTCTTCGCATTGTACTTGAGCCCGGCGGGCAGTCCGGAGATCGTCACCGCATCGCCGGCGTTTGCGACATTCAGGATTGGCAGGTCGAATTCCTTCACGCCAACGGACATCATGTACTTCTCGCCGCGTCCGTTCATGAGCGAGGTCTCGGAACCATCCGCGTCGGTGACGAGCAGAAGTCCGTTTGCGCCCGTGAGGTTATCGACGACGATCATGAACTTCTTCTCGACCGCCTTCTTCACTGATGCGCTCGTGAGCTTTGCCGTCACCGTGTACGAACCCGGCTTCGTCGCCGTTCCGTAGATGCGGTTCGCCTTTGCGTCAAACTTCAGTCCCGGTGGCAGTCCTGAAAGCGCAACCTTCGGGATCGACAGGGACTCGACCTCAAGCGTAAGGTCGAACTTGCCCGACGTGTAGTAGACCTCATCGCATATGAGGTTGAGCCAACGGGCATCCTCTTCCTGACGCGCAAAGAGCGCACGCACGGTTGCGTCTCCGTTCACGACATAGGTGTAGGACGGAGAACGGTAGTCCATTTCGCCTTCAAGCGGATAATATCCGGATTCATCGTACCAGCCCGCAAAGACGAATCCCTTCTGCGGCGTCGCCTTCAGCGTCACCTTCTTGCCGGAGGCATACACGCCAGTCCCCGTTACCTTGCCCTCCACAGGGTTGCACTCGACCTTCAGGATGTGCTCGTTCAGGTCAGGGTTTGCGACCGTGAAGACGATGTTTGTCGTGGCCGTCTTCTTTCCGGCGGTAGTGGCCGTGACCGCAACCGTGTAGATGCCGCTCTTCGTGGGCGTTCCATAGATCGAGTTCGGCGAATGGAAGATGTCATTCTTTTCGATCACCTTCGTCGTGAACTTGAGCCCCGGCGGCAACCCCTTCACTTTGACGGACGGAAGGGACTCGGACTCCACATTGATCCAGACATCGCCCCACATCTCCCCCTTCGTCTGATACAGCTCTTTAAGGTTATTGACGAATATCTCCGCGAAGTCCTCATCGACCGGAACAAACTTCGCGTAGAGATTAAGTTCGTCATCCCACGAGAAGTCATTGATGAACGACATGCTCGGATTACGGTAATCGTCGAAACTGCTCGAATAGCCCCAATACGGACTCTCGCAAGATTCATCGTGGTACCAGCCCGCAAAGACATAACCCTTGTTCGCCGTTGCCTTCAGTGCCACCTTCTTTCCGGCGTACACGTCGCCGCCACCCTTGACGGTTCCGCCCGGCCCAGCCACGGCGGACACCTTGAGGCAAGGTGCATTATCTACGAACAGCGGATATATCTTCGTCACGGTGCGTCCATTCTCGAAGTACGAGATTGCAACCTCATACGTACCCTCCTTCGTCGCCGCGCCGGAGAACTCCGCCTCGCCCTTGCCGTTGTAGGACACCTTGACGCCGGGCGGCAGACCAGTCACCTTCAGCGAGGCGTAGTCCATCACCCGCATCCAGTCATCCACCGGTACGCCCACACGAATGCCATCGGAATATTCACCAAGAAAATAAGGAAGCTCAGGTTTCGCCGGCTCGACCATATCCTTCAAGACCGTCACGCCATAAAGGCCATGGTTGCTCCAGTCGCCCGCATTATCCCGCACGTGCAGACGGAACCCTTTCTCCTCAAAAGACACCTCTTCAAAGCCAGATTCCGCGAAGCTCTTCTTCGTCGGCCAGTAGATGTCCTTGATTTCCGCATCGCCAAAATCAAGTCCCTGATAATCGTAATCCACAATTCCTACATTCGCAGGGAACACTATGGCATTCGCCTCTACATCGTAGAAAGAATTGGCATATAAATCCAAACGCCCCACGCCGCTGAAATCAATGACAGAAAGATTCTCGGATTCATTAAACGCATAACCATCAATGGTCAGTTCGTCCGAAGTGAAGTATATCTCCTTTATGTTTTCAAGATAAGCCAACGCATACGGAGCCACCATGGTAACGGAGGACGGCACAACAAGCCGCTTACCCACGACGCCATGAAGGACCATCAAGGCCGTCTTTCCGCCGTCGCCAAGAAGCAAACCATTTTCAAAAACGAACTTCTCATTATCACGAATCGTGATCTTCTTGAGTGTTTTCTGCACTTCGCTCAAAGGGACACGATAAGAGGAATCGAAGCCATTACCAAAGGCCTTAAGGTCCGGACCTATCACCAGTTCTGAAAGGCCACACCTTTCAAACGCGCCATCGCGTATCATTGTCACGCCATCTGGGATCGTGAACGTCCCCTTCTTGCCGGACGGGAATTGCCACAGCACATCGCCCTGTTCGCCATCCTCGCGAGCCGCCTCCTTTAGGTACAGAACGCCGTCCTTGGAATAGTACTTCGGGTTTCCTTCCTCAACATCGAAATCACAGGCGATGGACGTGCCTTCGCCGATTCCTATCGTGTAGTCTGCCGGGACGATGCACTTGGTCATCTTGAGGACGGGCTTCGACCAGCCCTCCAACGCCCAGCTGCCGATTTCCACCGAATAGAGATTGCCAGACTTGTCACGCGCCTGTGTCGGCAACGTCAACACACCGCTCCCCTTTATGACGCATCCATCATCGACACTTTTTCCGAACACGTCCTCGGTATCAATGGTATCAAATATATCCTCCCCATTTGGCCCCTGCCGATACCATCCGTATTCACGTGCGACCACAAGATCACAAGAACCGTCCTCGCCAGCAATCCACAGGCTTCCCCACTCGCCTTCAACAACATCCCATCTCGGCGCACAGGCGAGTTTCCATTTCCCGTCAGGCGAAGTAATCGTCCAGAACGATCCCGGCATCGGTGCCGAGTCGTCGAGCGTCCACGCTTCGGATGCACCGCAAATGGCGGTAAGCAGAAGGCCGACGCACAGCGTCATCGCACGCATGCAAACCGATTTCATTATTCTGCGAAACAGGGAATCCCTCTTCGCATTCCCGTCATGTGCCTTTACTGTCATGTTCCATGTCTCCATATGGCTGTTAAAACTCTTTCCGTCATCCGCAAACCAGTTGCCCTGACTGACAAATCAGCATGGCATAAGCGCGGCGCAAACCGCAAACCAAACGCCTTTAAGATAGCAAAAGCATTCCCTCAGTGCAATGGAAAATTGCTTTTTTTTTGTGAAATCTATATTTAGGCCAGGCTATTCGCATTTCATGCAATTATGTCGCCAATGTCGCACTAAGTTTCGGTCGCGCAGGAGCGCGACCCTCCCAAGTACCCGCAGTTGCGAATCTCAGCAGTCTCGTTGGAACAAGGCAGGATTTCTCACGGGAGGGACGCAATTCATTGCGTCCGCAGCCTTTTCCACGGGAGGGACGCGCTCCCGCGCGTCCATTCTGATTCGGTCGCAGTAAACTGCGACCCTCCCATCGTGTGCCAATATGTCCGTACCGGCTCGGTCGCGCAGGAGCGCGACCCTCCCGTGTATCACACACCTTTATCAGCGATTAACCCTCCCGTGTACACAAGAACAAACCACCGTACATCCACATCTTTCAAATTCTCTCGTGCCATTCTATGACGTTCATTTGCCCCTGATACGGCCAATAGTCAGCATTGGCGACAAGCCCCTTGCGGACAGGATTGTTGCGAACATATTCCCATTTATGCGCATAGCTTTCGCCCGTACGCAACTGCCGATCCCAGCAGTCTCGTTGGAACAAGGCAGGATTTCTCACGGGAGGGACGCAATTCATTGCGTCCGCAGCCGTTTTCCACGGGAGGGACGCGCTCCCGCGCGTCCATTCTGGCTCGGTCGCGCAGGAGCGCGACCCTCCCGCCATGCGCCAATAAGCCTTTGCTGCCAGGGACTTCCAATATGCCATCCACCTATGGAAATCCGTTGGAGGATATGTTGCGGGAGAACAGAAGAAGTGGATGTGGTCGGGCAAGACAACATACCGCCCGACAAGCCAATCCGTCGCGGCCCTCCACGCCTCAACAATGCAATCGTGCGCTGTCTTGTTTGCAAGGATCTGGCTGCGTTTGTCCGCTACGACCGTGACATATAGCATGATCGAACGATTGTCACAATACGTCATCACGGAATTGCGCGAGGGATGTCGGCGTTGCGGTGTAGCCGCGTTTGTCGCGTCTGCAGCCGTCTCTCGCGGGAGGGACGCGCTCCTGCGCGTCCATTCTGATTCGGTCGCAGTAAAC
>CAVJWR010000018.1:15714-38667 GCA_963653155.1 Limosilactobacillus gorillae | reverse complement strand
CGAATATGCCGCCTTCGCCGAGAGACGTGCAGTTCTTGACCTCATGCATTGAGAAGCATCCGAAGTGTCCGATTGTGCCGAGCTTGCGCCCCTTGTATTCTCCGCCGAAGCCATGGGCCGCATCCTCCATCACCACGATATCGTACTTCTTCGCGATCTTCATGATCGCATCCATGTCGCACGGATAGCCGCCGATGTGCACCGGGACGATGATCTTCGTCCTCTTCGTGATTTTTCGTTCCACATCCTTGGGATCCATGTTGACGGTTTTGGGGTCGATATCCGCAAAGACAAGCTTCGCTCCGACGGAAAGCGGATATGCGACAGTGGCGATGAACGTATTCGTTGGCACGATCACCTCGTCCCCCGGCCCGACCTCGGCATAGCGATAGCCAAGCTCAAGCGCCGCAGTGCAGTTTGACACGAATAGCGAACTTCCCTCTTCCACTCCAAGATACCTGTCGACCGCACGCTCCACTTCCGCAACCTTGTCGCCCATGGAGAGCTTGCCCGGAGGTGTGGACACCTTGCCGAGTGCTTCTATGGCCTTCTTCACGCCCTTAAGCGCAGCCGTGTATTTCGCGCCCTTTCCCTGCATAAGGAACTTGACGAACTCAAACGTGTCTGCGGCGTTGTAGTTCTCCCCGACCGCAGCCCACGGCACCTTAGTAGCACCCGTGTTGTACCTGAAGTCGCTTGTTTCCTTGCCCATGGTGATTCTCCTTTTCGTGTTTATGCTTTCATGAAATTGACTACGCCGGTCATTATCATCTGCGCGGACAGGGCCGCAAGGATGAGCGCCGTGAGGCGCATGAGGATTGAAATGCCTCGTCTGCCAAGCCGCCGCTCGAACCATGTGCCGAGCAGAAGTATCCCCCATATCGCGGCCAATGCCGACGCAAGCGCGGCAAAGCCAACGGCCTTCTGGACGAATCCGGCAAGTTCCGCCGCCGAGACCATGATCGCGCCGCATGATGCCGGGCCGACCACGACCGGCATCGCAAGCGGCACAACCGAGATATCCTCGTCGGCAGATCCGGCGATCACCTTCGGATTCATGAGCGATATCGCCGTGAGCAGAAGCAGAATACCTGCCCCAATGCGGAACGCGTCTACGGTAATGCCGAATATGCTGAATATTATCGGACCAAAGTACAGGAGCGCACCGGCGATCACGACCGTGGCGAGCGCGACCCTGTGCGCAAGCGCACGGCGTTCCCGCGCATCCCTCTCCGCCGTCATCGCGAGGAACATCGAGAGCGCGAAGAACGGCGTGAAGAGGAAGAAGAACTTCAGCGACAAAGATATGAAGAGTGCAAACATGGCGCGTATTCTACCAAAAAGCGTTCGGCACAGGGCAATAGAATCTCTCCTAAAAAACATCAAAATCGTTCAATTGCGCACGTTGAACGGAATTCCGCCTGTGGTATAATGGCCGACATGAAGCGAATGACGCCCCGAAACATACTCGTCACCCTGCCGACCATCAACCGCCCCGAACGGCTGAAGCTCGACGGAATCCTCGCCTTCGCCCACGGGCAACACGCGCCCGCCTGGCGCGTAGAGCTGGATTTCGGGGCCCTTTCAGGCCGTCCAGCGCGTCTCGCCGCGAAAGCCTACGATGGCATCATCGCCTATGTGGAAAGCGACGTGCGACGTGACGAGCTCCTTGCCACCGGCACGCCTCTTGTGCTGATCGAGGACATCTTCCAGCCAACGCGTTTTCCGTCCGCCCGCCACGTAGTCACGCTACTTTGCGACCACGTTGCCGAAGGCCATGCCGCCGCAGACTACTTTCTCGCCCGCCACTTCCGAAACTTCGCGTGGCTCGGACCAAAGCGCAGGGCCGACTGGTCTGACGCCAGACGCGACGGTTTCGCCGCGAGACTTCGTGGAAACGGCTTCGCTTGTGCGCAATTGGGAATGGGACGACGCAAACTATCCGACGAATTGCGCACATTGCCGAAACCCTGCGCACTTTTCTGCGCACATGACTTCCTCGCCAGAGAGGCGCTGGGCGTAGCCATCGACACCAACATTGCCGTCCCCAGCGAACTGGCGATCCTCGGTATGGACGACGATGTGGCGATCTGCACGACGGCGGCACCCGCCCTATCCTCCTTGCCGACAGGCGACTTTCGGCTCGGCTATGCCGCCGGACGCATCATGAACGAACTTCTGCGACGCGCAACAGGCGGTCGCGTCATAAGGTTCGCATGCCGCCACGTTGCATCGCGACTTTCTACGGATGCCGATGCCATCTCCGACCCGTTCGTAGCCGCCGCCCTGCGCCATGTGAGAAACCATCTCGACGGCAAGCTCGACGCGGCAACGCTTGCCCGAAAAGTCGGCTATTCGAAGCACATGCTGCAGATCCGGGCCGAACGCGCCTTGGGGCACACGCTCGGCGAGGAAGTCCGCAACCTGCGGATCGCCGCCGCCCACGACCTTATCGTAGAGACAGACCGCCCCATAGCCGAAATCGCCGACATGTGCGGCTTTACGTCCGTATCCCACCTCGCGTTGCGATTCAAGGAAGCCTACGGCTCAAAGCCCCTCGCGCTACGGAAGGCTTTCATGGAAGCCCAGCTTCGAGGGGAACATCGACAGTAAGTGGCGACGGCTCCCTGCCGCGTCACTTGGCGCGAACCTTGCGCCATATCGCAAGCACAATGGTGATCTCGATTGCCACAATGACCGCGTTCAGCAAAGCCATCGGCTGCTTGTCCAAACCGAAAAGATACGGTGCCCCCTGCGTGATCATTTCGGCAAGCTTCGCCAACACTGGACGGAAGAAGCCGCCAACGAGATACGCCGTAAGCGCACACTGTCCGAACAGGATTACCACGCCAAGCCCCTTGCGGAACTTCAGGATGTCGGTAAGCACATACAGCACGGCGAGCGCAATCACGCACCACCCCATCGCCTGCGCAGTGAACGAGAGCGTGAAGATCGGCTTGATGACGGGAATCCAGATGGAGGATACCCAGCCAACGGCCTCAAGAGCCGCGCCATACGCGAAAAGCCTAATCGCCTTCTGACCCTTCTCGCCCGCTCCGCGCAGAATCTCCGTGGTGAAGTATCCGCACATCGTCATCACGCCAAACATGAGCGAGGTGGCGAACCATGTGTAGAAACTCGGCTTCATTACGAATGGGTTATCCGCAGGAAGCAGTGCGCCAAGTATGGCATGGTCGACCTTCTGCGCGAAGTTGCCAAACTGCGAGTAGTCGCCGCCAAAAGCCAGCATTGCCGAATAGGCAATGGCCATGAGCACCGGAGCTGCGATGCGCATCTTTACGGACGGAATGAGCATCACGCACGCGGCGATGAGATAGCCGGCGGCAATCGACTGGAGCGTATTGGAATATGGCGACATTTCATGCCAGTTCAGCGAAAGGAGCTTGCCCTGCACGACCATGCCGAGAATCCACAGCATTGCGACACGCACGAGCACGTGCTTCCAATAGACCCAACCCGCCTTTCCGTTCTCAAGACGCTTGCCGAGCGCATACGGGACGGCAGCGCCGCACATGAAGATGAACAGCGGCATGATGATGTCCCACAAAGTGAAGCATTCCCATCCGTGCCTGAACTGTCCCATGAATCCCGGACCGAAATTCCAGATCGAATCAGCCGCACGGACAATTGGGCCTATTACGACAAGAAGCAGCATGTCAAGTCCACGGAGCAGATCGAGTGAATAGAGTCTTTCTTTCATGTTTTCCTACCGTCTGTTATTTGTTTGGCCTATTGTAGCACAAAATGGCTCAGTGCAGCTTTGCGAGTCTGGACGCGATGCCGACATACGTCGCCGGGGTCAACTTCAGGAGACGGGCCTTGTCGGCCTTTGGCAAGTCCAGGCCAGACACAAACTCCTTCATTATCTCCGCAGTGACGCGACGCCCACGTGTAAGCTCCTTCAGCCGCTCGTAGGGATGATCCATGCCGACCTTGCGCATCACGGTCTGGATCGGCTCTGCAAGAACCTCCCAGTTGCCGTTGAGGTCATCGGCAAGCCGATCCTCGTTCAGCTCAAGCTTTCCAAGCCCCTTCAATGTGGAGCGGATCGCAATGAGCGTGTATCCGAAGCCAACGCCCATGTTGCGCAGCGTAGTAGAATCGGTGAGATCCCTCTGCATGCGCGAAATCGGAAGTTTCCTCGCCATGAAGCCCATCACTGCGTTGGCAAGCCCAAGATTTCCCTCGGAATTCTCGAAGTCGATCGGATTCACCTTGTGCGGCATCGTGGACGAGCCGATCTCGCCCTTTACTGTCCGCTGCCTGAAATACCCCATCGACACATACATCCACACGTCGCGATCGAAGTCGAGAAGCACGGAGTTCCAACGGCAGATCGCGTCGAAAAGCTCGGCAATGCCGTCGTGCGACTCGATCTGCGTGGTAAGGCGGTTCTGGCGTAGGCCAAGCGACTCTATCACGCTTCGCGACAGGCTCTCCCAATCGACATCCGGGTAAGCCGAAAGATGCGCGTTGAAATTGCCGACTGCTCCATTCATCTTCGCAGGCATCACGAGCCTGTCGATCTCGCCGGCCTGACGCCTGAGCCTGGCCGCAACCACCGCCAATTCCTTGCCGACGGTCGTTGGCGATGCGGGCTGCCCGTGCGTGTGCGCCAGCATCGGTACCGAGGCGTACGATTTCGCCATGCCACAAAGCTTCGCCCAAAGGGTATCCATCTCCGCTCGAAGCACATGCTTGCCGTCGCGAAGCATGAGCGCGTGACTCATGTTGTTGATGTCCTCGGAAGTACACGCGAAATGGATGAACTCCGACCTCTTCTCCAGTGGAGTCCCCTTCACTTTTTCCTTAAGGAAATACTCGACGGCCTTCACGTCATGGTTCGTGGTCTTCTCTATCTCCTTCACGCGGCGGGCATCCGCGACAGAGAAGTCGGCGGCGATTGCGCGCAAAGCCTTCCTTTCGCTGGCGGAAAGCGCCTTGCATTCGCGTATGGCCTTTGAGTCGCACAACGCCTCAAGCCATGTGCATTCAACGAGTACCCGCCTCTTCACAAGGCCGTATTCCGAGAATATCTCGCGGAGTTCCGAACACTTCCCCGAATACCTTCCGTCGATCGGGGATATTGCCGTAAGCGAATCAAGTTCCATTGTGCACATGCCTTTCATTTCAGCGGCTCATCTTCCACGCCTCGGCGAGGGTGTAGTACTTCACAAGCAGGTTCCTGCGCTCCATTTCGGGCATTGAGCCCTGCTTGAGCCATTCGAGGAACTGCTTCATGACCTGCGAGAAGTGCGCCTCGTGGCCGATGTCGTAGACCTTCGGAACATCGATCTTCCACTCCGCCCCTTCCTCTTCCCCGGCTGCAGGCACGGCCTTCACGCCGGGATATGCCTTGCCAATCTCTGCGAGCGCATTGTCAAGCGCGAGGCCCGTCTTGGCGCGGTCTGCGCCGGGGCGGAGCTTTACGTACAGCACAGGCTTGAATCCCTGCCTGGCGCCCTGCCGGATCACGAGCTCTGCATTCGATCCGCGCATCAGCGAATAGTGCGTATCGCCGCCGCCAGCGGGCGGAATGAAGTGCCATTCCACGGCGACCTTCGCATGCACCCCCCTGAGGGCATACGTGAACTCCCCGTTAGCCTTGCACTGAAGCACATTGTCCTTGTCGACCGAACCCTTCAGGTACGCCGGCCACTCCTTGAGGCCGGTGGACTTCTCGTAGTCCGCAGCGGTTATCGGCGTCGCCCAAGTGCGGGCGGCAAGCATCTTCACGTCTGAACGCTTCAGCGTCACGCCGGGGAACAGCTCCCACTGGACGAGATCTGTGAGATGAGTAGTGACATCCACTATCGCCTCGCCTTGCTGCTTCGTGTCGTAATACCAGGCCGGACGGCGAAGCGGCTTGCCGTTGACCAGCTTGCAGAAGTGGTGCACCGATATCTTGGTTACGGCAGGATCGTCTACGGTCCCCTTCTCCTGCACGCCATAGACGTCGCCGCGAAGGGAAAGCTCCTTTTGGAGGATTGTCGTGATCTCGTGACGCTCCGTCATTATGTCCGCAAACAGCCGCCCCTTGTCCTTTGCCACGGCAGCGGCTTCGCAGAGCTTCATGTAGTCTTCGGCCGTAATCGCCATCGGCTTGTCCGAAAGGACGTTAAACCCAGCCTCCGCCGCAGCAAGGTAATAGTCGGGCTTCACGTTGTTGCGTCCCGCGAGCACCACCACGTCCGAAGCGTTCCGCGCCGGGCCTCTCTTCTCCGCATCGGCGACAAACCTCTCAAGGAAGTCTGCTCCGGTGTAGACGTTCTCTTTCCAGGCCGTAGGGCTATCCTTGCGCGAATTGAACTGGTCTATCAGGGCGAGGTGGCTTTTCAGATCGGATCCTTCCGGCGCATACACGAGAGCTTCGGACGAAACTCCCTCATACGTCCTGTTCTGAACAAGTGCGGCATGGAAATGCCCCGGATCTATCGTAAAGAACTGCACTGCCGCAATCATGATGTTAAGCATTATCGCTCCTTTTCTGTTTGTTTGGACTATCGCCACCTGCGGTGGCTCCACAAGTACTGTTCGGGATATTCCCTGATCGCCTCGCCAAGACGGTCGTTGAGCAGCTGGGTGAACCCCTCCTTGCCCATCTCATCCGAATATCGCAGTGGCGCACCGCCGACGAGGCGATAGCGGTAAGGCGCAATGCGCACGAACGACCCGACAACCACGGGATAGCCGTAGCGCATCGCAAGCCGCGTGGCAGTGGTGAACGTCTTGGCGGGCCTTCCGAGAAAGTTCGCGCTTATTCCGCGAGCCGTATGCTGATCCATGAGGATCGTCATCGCCGCCCGCTCGTCCACCCACTGCTTCAGCACGGCCGGCGTAAAGCCGTGGTTCTTGTCTATTATCGTCACCGGACCCCTGAAATGGTGGTTCTTCATCCATCCGGCCACGAGCCGATTGTTCATGACTCTGGCGATTGCGATCATCGGCCTTGCGAACGACAGTAGGTTCGTCGCGGCCTCCCACACGCCATGGTGCGCAGAAACCAGAAGTATCGGCGTATCAGGCTCGTCCAGCAGCGTCCTCGCCGCTTCGGGATCGCAGGCGGTGACGTCAAGGTGGTCGCGCCAATTTTCCCGCGTGATCACATGCGGCACGCGAAGCGCCTCGCAGACGTGCCCGGCAAGATGCCCCCACGCAACGCTGGCAATGCGATCCGCCTCGCACGGGTCATCGGTTATGCCGGCCTTGAGGATGTTCTCCACGGCAATCCGCCTGCGCTTCCTGAAAAGCGGATAGAGGGAACGCGCAAACGCGCTCCCAAACCCATATGCATGACGGTCGATCCAGTTCACGTTGAAAGACATTCCGCAGGCATGCCGCACCGACAGGTCATCTGCCGGACAGCACACCCGTCAAGCCAGAGACGTACGCGAATTCAAGCTTGGGCATCACCACAGGCTGCCATTTGATAGCGGGCGGCGCATCCGGCGGGACAAACTGCACCGACTTCTCCATGGCCGTAATGACGGCAACGGACCGCAAACCCTCTTCTGCGGTCATCCCCAATACGCCGGAAGATTTCGCACGGGCCTTCTTGCTGGACTTGCCGACAAGGGACTCGGTGAAATCAGCATAAACCCGCGCAAGCGCCTCCACGTATGCAGCATTCGCGCCATACGGCACTTCCGCAAACCCCGAATCTCCGGATGGCGTGGAATCCTTGAACTCCTTGCGTTTCCCGTCGTTTCCGACTATGGCGAGAATGCCAGGTTCGCACTGTCTCCAGATCATTGCTCCCTTGTCGCCGGTTATCTCGAACGTAAGGCCCTCGTTATGCCCCGTCGCGATCTGCGACATGATGAAGGTGCCGTCCACCCCCTGCTTCGTGCGCACCAGCACGGTCGCGTCATCAGGTATGAGACGGCCCGGCACACATGCGCGGGCTCCAACGCACACGTCCGATATCTCGAAGCCCGTAAGCCATTCAAGGACGAACTGGCAATGGCAGCCGCAATCGTTCAATACGCCGCCTACGCCGTTGCGCTTGCCGTCAACGCGCCACAGCGCATGCGTATTGCCCTGGTTCTCGACGCGCCGAGCCATCCATCCCGACTGCATCGACACGTGGAACCTCCTTATCGTGCCGATGGCAGCGTCCTTCAGCAATTCCTTCGCCTTCACAAGCTGCGAATACGCGGGATACACCATGGCGATCCTGTACGGAACCTTTGTGACCCTCTGCTTGCGCACAAGGTTCGCCGCCTCGTCGAGATTGGACGTGAACGGCTTTTCGCCAAGGATCGGTACGCCGCAATCCATCGCGGTCATGGCTATCGGATAGTGCATTGTGTTTGGCAGAATGGCCGAAGCGAACAAGATCCTGTCGCTACCCTTGCGCGTTTTCTGGCGGCGAAGGAAATCGCGGTATGACGGGAACAGATCATCCACATTCAGCCCAAGCGGCTTGATGAAATCATACGATGCCTGCCTTGACGTGCCGAAAGACCCACCGACTATCTTCAGATTCCCGACTTTCTCAATGGCCTCCCGGTGGATGCCTCCCATGAACGATTTCATGCCTCCGCCGATCATGCCGATCTTCAAATATTTGTCACCTGCCATATAAAACAAAACTCCTTAATTCATTAGGGCGTAGTTTAGCAAATTACCCCTCAAAAATCAAGGAATATCGCCCGGCGGGCATAACGCCGGGCACATGTCAGCAGAATATCCCCCTTACGGTCACATCCTCGACACGATCCATGCCGGGACGTCTTCGCACAGGATCGCATCGCGCTGGAGTTCGCCAAGCCTAACAGGTTCGCGCTCGGCCCCCACGATGGGCAACACCGCCAGCCGCCCATCCAACCGTCTGCACACGAACCCGAACTTCGCGATGGGACTGTTCGTGCACGAGTTCGGACATCCGCTCACGCGGATGTCGTTAAGCACCGTCTTTGCGACCGCAATCCGCTCCGGCGTATCGGCCGGGAGATATCGGTCAAACGCCGTGGCGATCGCATCTCCGAACTTCGGGGAATCGTTCGCCCCGCTTTTGCAGATGCCGTTGCCCACGCACGTCAGCACGTGTCCGCAGAAGCTTCTTACCGTATAGTCCACATCGCCGAGTTCCGTCACGAGCAGACGGTGAAGCGCCTTTAGCTGGGCCTCCGGCACGTTCTGGATGCAGATATCCTCCGACGGCAGGAGCTGTACCTTTGCCACGCCATTGGACTCCAGCGCATCGCACAGCCTGTTGATTTGGGATGCCGTCATGTTGCCGTACGGCACGAACAGACGCACGGCGAAGCGTCCATCCCTAAGCGGAGTCGCGGCAAGCTGCCGCCACTGTCCGAACCCTTCCGCAACCTCGGCATCTTCGCCGAAATTCGTCACGGGCCATTCCTCTTCGCGCAATGTCCCCGCCGCACCTTCGCCATCTGCGGACAGCGAAGGCGCATCCTTCTCCCGCTCGAAGAATTCCCTGATTGCCGCCGCAAAGCGTTCGTCCCCCATATCCTCGCGAAGGAAACGGATTCTGGCGTGAGCCCTGTTGGTGCGGCACCCGCACTCGTTGAACAGACGAGTGAGCGCAAAGGCGAGCCGGCAACAGTCCTCTGCCGGCAACGCCTCGAACAGCCTGAAGCCTGTGCGAGGCCTGAAGCCGATGCCACCGCCAACCCACGTCTCGAATGTGCGGCGTCCATTCTCCATCCGCGCAACGAAACCAAGATCCTGTACGACGGCAAGCTGACGGTCCGCCGGGCGATCCACAAAGCCGATCTTTATCTTGCGGGGCAGTCCGTACGCGACATCGAATCCGTAGAAGGCCGACGAGAGTGCCCTCACGTACGGGATGACGTCAAATACGGTATCCTCATGCAGGCCCGAACCCGGATTGACCTGCACGTTGCGGAACGTATCCCCTCCACCGCCGCGAAACGCGAATCCAGCATCCTCGCAAGCCTCAAGCGCCTGTGGCACGTCCGTCGCATTCACTCCGTGCAACTGCACGTCAAGGCGTGTCGTAAGGTGGCAGAACGGGGCGCCGAACCTGTCAAGCAGCTCGGCCACAGCACGGAAGTCCCCGATTGTCATTATCCCGGCCGGACGGCGAATGCGCATCATGGTGGCGCCATCGCGCTGCTGGTAGATGCCGAAGCCGGCCGAAACGCCTTTCAATGCGGCTGCATCAATGTTCCCTGCCACATAATCCTTCCATGCGGCAACCAGACTCTTCTGAAAAGGCTTCATCAGTTCTTGAACGAATGTATCGGAGCCGGTATCCGGCCTTTACGTGAAATGAACCGCTCGCAGGAAAAGCGGTTTACGGGCATGATTGGCGCATGGCCGAGCAAGCCTCCGAACTCCACAGAATCCCCCACCTTCTTCCCTGTGACAGGTATTATGCGCACTGCCGTAGTCTTCTGGTTGACCATGCCGATGGCGGCCTCGTCCGCAATTATCCCCGCGATGGTGGCGGCGGACGTGTCGCCGGGCACCGCTATCATGTCCAACCCTACGGAGCAAACGCACGTCATCGCCTCAAGTTTCTCAATCGTGAGGGCCCCTGCCTCGACGGCATCGATCATCCCCTGATCTTCGGAAACCGGTATGAACGCGCCCGAAAGGCCTCCGACATACGAGCTCGCCATTACGCCGCCCTTCTTCACCTGATCGTTTAGAAGGGCAAGCGCAGCCGTGGTGCCGGGAGCGCCGGGATGCTCAAGGCCGATCTCCTTCAAGATATCCGCGACGGAGTCGCCTACCGCAGGTGTTGGGGCGAGCGACAGGTCTATGATGCCGAACGGCACGCCGAGCCTACGGCTCGCCTCCTGCGCCACGAGCTGCCCCACGCGGGTTATCTTGAACGCGGTGCGCTTGACCGTCTCGCAAAGGGTCTCGAAATCCGAGCCGCGTATCTGGGACAGCGCATGCTTCACCACGCCTGGGCCGCTAACGCCCACGTTGATTATCGCCTCGGTCTCCGTCACGCCATGGAATGCGCCGGCCATGAACGGGTTGTCGTCCGGAGCGTTGCACAGCACCACAAGCTTGGCGCAGCCGAGCGAGTCGCAGTCCCTCGTGCGCTCCGCAGTGAGCTTCACCGTCTCGCCCATGAGGCGCACCGCATCCATGTCCAAACCGGTCTTGGTGGAGCCTACGTTCACGCTTGAGCATATGCGCCCTGTCACGGCCAGAGCCTCTGGTATGGAACGGATCAGGAGCTCGTCGGATTTCGTCATTCCCTTGGACACGACCGCCGAATAGCCACCGAGGAAGTTCACGCCAAGCTCGGCCGCTGCGCGGTCAAGCATACGCGCTATCGACACATAGTCGTCCGGCGTCTTGCAACAGGATGCGCCTACAAGCGCAATCGGCGTGATCGACACGCGCTTGTTCACTATCGGGATCCCGAACTCGCGGCCGATGTCGTCACCGGTCCGAACGAGCTTCCCCGCATAGCGGAGAAGCTTGTCGTATATCTTGCCGCACGTGGAGTCCAGCGCGGAATCGGCGCAATCGAGCAGGGATATCCCCATCGTGATTGTGCGCACATCCAGGTTCTCGTCCTGGATCATCTTGTTCGTCTCTAAAACTTCATTGATCGAAATCATGCCTTACCCCTTATGGCGGCAATTGGGTTTCCGCCGTGAAAAAGAACGTCCGTCAAACCTGTATCGCCATCTTGAGCCTGTCCGCTACCAGATGCGGGTCGCATGCGTCCAGACGCTTCAGGACGCATGCCCAGCGGTAGGCCCCAGAGCCGGCCTGATCGTACGGGCGGCCGGCGAAGAGGTCGTCGAACGCGGTACGCCTGTCGCGATACATCTGCTGGACTTCCGAAAGCTTGCGCTCGAATGCCGCAACATACGCCTTGGCGAATTCCGGGAAGTCCGTCACATACCTCTCGCGGCGGAGAACGACATCCGCGTACGGCCCTACGCAATCCTCAAGGGGTGTCTTATAGTCGACAAAGCTGCCGGCATGATCCGTCACGACAAGCCGGATGGGAAGCCCCTTGGGGCTGATCTGCACCACCTCGTAGTTCTTGTCGAAAAGCGGTTCGTTGGTTTCGGTGGCCCGGCGGCCGACAACGAGGTCAAGCGCCGCAGCCTCGCCCATGAGCTCGGCGAACTTCTGGGCGAACGCCGGATTATGGAAGCGCTCCACGGGTATCTTGTCCGAAGCGACGCCCTGCACATACTGGCGCACATAGTAGTACGCCCGCACCGTAGTCCCGAAATACTGGTTCTTGCCGGTGTACTTTTCCGTAAACTGGCCGAATCCAACGTGGCGCGGAAGGCTCATTCCGAGCTGGCGACACGCCAGCCGCCTATCCATGATGTAGTCGGAATAGTCGTTGGCCTCAAGTATCGAGGTGAGGAGATCCTTCCCTTCGTCAAGGTGCTCGGCGATGCCCCATTTCTGGAAGCGTATTATGAATATGCGGGAGATCGGCTCGCCGACCTCCTTGTACTGCACAATGTACACGTTGCCGCGACGCATCCCCTCTACCGGCTTGCGGGCGAGCGAGTGCGATATGCGGCCCACGTTCACGTAGTCTATGCTGCCGAACAGGCGCATGAGGTTGAAGATTATCGACCGCACCCGCAAATCGCATATGTCGGCGAGCTCCGGGTCTCTCGTGCGCTGGTACTCGTCGTAGAGAGGATCGAATATGAGCTGTCCCCTTGTGACCCTTCCGCCAGGAAGCCACTCTATCTGACGGTAGAACTCCGGGCTTATCCCCTGTATGAGTTCCCTGTCGCTCACCTCGGTCTCGTTGGCTTTCCGCGAAAGCACCTCGCCCATCTCGGCCCGCCATACGAGGTTCGTGTTCGGATCCTCGTCGCGAAGCTCCGGGGGAAGCGCCATGCGCCACTCCATCTCGACCTTTCCCGCGACGATGCGCAGCTGCTCGTCGCTCAGCTCCGAAGGCTTGATGTTCCGAAGATGGTTGCGGATGTCCGGCCCGAGCGTTGGCGGAAAGATGTCGATGTCTGGAGAGCCAAGCCTGTTGCGGGAGTTGAGTCCGCCAACGATCTCCTCCATCTGTGCCCTGAATTGCGGGCACGGCATCGCGCACACCTCCGAATACGCTCCGACCGTCATGTACCGCGTGCCGGTGTTGCCGTTGTAGTGGTATATGGCGGCAAGCCTGATCGCGGTGCGGCCCCGCTCTATCTGCTTGTCTGTCTCTGCGCGGGTGCGCACATCCCGCGCAATGCGCCAGTTCTCCCCGCGTGCGCGGAGCGCGTCGCGTACGCGACGGGCATGGGTGTTGAGGAACCGGATCTTCCGCTTGGACACGATCTTCTGCAGTTCCTCGTCGGCCCACAGCGCGAGATCCATGCGCTCCGGATCGGGACGGATCAGGACCACGTCGTCGAGGAACAGCAGATCGACGGAATGCGCCACCAGCGCCGCCGTCTCCGCCTCGGTGAGCGGCAAAAGCCCCTCCCCCTCGCGCTCCCGGTTTACTTCGTCTATCCATGCCTGACGCTGCATGGCGTGGATGCCGCTCTGGGTGATGAGCCCAGGGTATCCCTCCAGGAATATCGTGCCTACTCGCGACTTGAGCCGTCCGCCGGCATCCTTTGCAAATATCGGATCTCCAAGTATCTTCATACGCCTTCCCCTATCTGTTTGCCGCCATGCGTCCGGCGGCGATGGTTCATCTATCGAACGCAAGCCCCCTGCCGCTTTCTGGCGCTTTCAAGCGTGTTCCACAGAAGCATGGTTATCGTCATCGGGCCAACGCCGCCCGGAACTGGAGTGATGGCCGAAGCCACTTCCGCGCAGGATTCGAAATCGGCGTCGCCGCAAAGCCTGTACCCCTTGGGTCTCGTGGCGTCGGCGACTCGGTTCACGCCAACGTCAATCACTACGGCCCCCTCCTTAAGCATATCTCCGGTAAGCGTGTTCGGACGCCCTGCCGCCACTACCACCACGTCTGCCGTGCGGGTGAAGGCAGCAATGTCCCTGGTCCCCGTATGGCACAGCGTGACCGTAGCGTTTACGCTTTTACGCGAGAGTAGCGCGGCCACCGGCTTGCCCACTATGTTGGACCGGCCTATGACGACCGCGTGTTTCCCCGCGAGCTCCATCCCCGCAACCTCTATGAGCTTGATTATTCCATGTGGCGTACAAGGCAAGAAGCAGTCGTCACCTATCAGCATCTTTCCGACATTGACGGGAGTGAAGCCATCCACATCCTTTTCAGGGGCGATCGCATATGTCACGCGCTTCTCGCTGAAGCCCTTCGGCAACGGCAACTGGACGAGTATCCCGTGGATCGCGGGGTCTGCGTTCAACCGCCCAATCTCGGCTATGAGCTCATCCTCGGAAATCGATTCCGGCAGACGTATCTCGCGCGAAAGCATTCCGGCCTCGCGGCACGCTTTCTCCTTTGCGGTCACATAGGACACGCTCGCAGGGTTGTCGCCGACAAGTATCACTGCCAGACCCGGCGTGACGCCGCTCTCCGCCTTCAGCGCGGCCACCCCACGCGCGATTTCGGCGCGCATGTCCTCCGCCAACTTCTTTCCGTCTATGATCTTTGCACTCATTTCTTCCTCACAGATATCCTTATCGGATTGCGCAGTCCAAACGCAAAGTCCTTCACGTACTTGTGCCAGCTGTCGGCATCCAGATACCTTTTCTGGCCCGTCCAGTTGGCCCCTGCGTAATACGATATCGACTTCTTCGCCGCATCCGGCTTGGATAGCAGCATCAGGCAATCTTCGCCATCCATGGAAACGCTTGCAGGACCTACGGACGGATCAAGCGCGACAGCCGTCATGATCGAGCCATCCCATCCATCCTGCGGTTCGAAGTTCGCCACCCATCCATCCTGCGCCGAGACCTTCATGTCTCCATCGTGCTTCCGCTTCGCGGAAATGTCCAGCCCCGGACCGACGAGGACACCTTCGGGGACGCTCTCGAACGAAGCTTCCATCTTTGCGAGGGACTGCCCACGGTCGAGCGTGACGTGCCTACGTTCCTTCCCGAAACCGCCCCAACTTTCGTACACAAGCTCGAACTCACAGCGGACAGGGCCAATCTGAAGCGTCTTCGATTCCGCCCAGTTGACGCTATACCTCCACTTGCCGTCCGCCCCAAGCGCACCGATTCCGCCACAGCCGCGCCCAGCCCCGACGAGGTAGTTATCCATCCCCTCGCCACGGTTGCGGTGGTAGGACGGGCCGCCTTTCGGACGGTACCGCAGCCACTTCTCAAGCACAGGCGAGGAAACGCACTTGTTGAAGATGTCAAGCCCGCTCGACACGAGCTTCTGTCCCTTCGGCGGGGGAAGCATGATCGCCGGTCCATAGGCACGCACACCGAAACGGTCGTTCTCCCATGCGTAGTCGTCCATCCGCTCCGGCAGATAGCCGCTCCAACAGACGGTTGACAGGTCTGCGGGCGCGACAAGCTTCGATCCGTCGGAGAACACCACGTACTCGCGCCGTTCGAAACGCTGGAGGTCAACGGAGAATATGAGATGCTTGCCGTCTGCATCGTTCTGGTGCGGGATGGCCCGCCCAGCCTCAACGTCGAACACGCGCAGGTTCTCCGAGGACGACTTTACGCCGAGGTCGCTCCAAGCCACCGACACAGTCTCCGTGCGGGCAATGCCGACCGGATTTGCCACCGTGACCGTCGCCCCCCAACGTGGCCGCCACTTCGCAGGAGCGCCCTGGATTCCCTCAAGGAGCGCCGCCGCAGTCCAGAGGAGCGGGGCCTGCCCGTGTAGGTCGCCCTTGGTGCGAGGCCGGTCAAGGTAGTACTGGTGGTCGTTGCGCTTGCCGGTCCCCGTGCACACCTCGCGTATGTTGCCGTAGTCGTCAACGTAGGAGCAAAGCGATATCCAGGCCTTTCGCGCGGACGGACCGTAGGTCTTCGGACACAGCCACCCGTGCGTAAGCCCCGTGACCATCGCGAACGTGAACATTGCTGTACCAGAGGACTCCGGCCACGCCGTCACCGGCTCGTTTATGAGCTGGCTCCACATGCCGTCCTCACGCTGGAACTTCAGAAGCGCGGACATCATCAGCCGATAGCCCGCCATGATTCGGGGGCGGTACTCGCTGTCCTGCGGCAAGCCCTTCAGCACGAGGGCCATGCCCGCCGCCATCCAGCCGTCTCCGCGTCCCCAGAAGAACGGCACGTCGGGGGCATGGTAGAACAATCCGGCGAACTCGCCATCCTTGATCTGGAGTTCGTCAAGGTAAAGGCACATTTCCTTCGCGGCGCGGTCTATGTACTTCCTGTCGCCAGTCGCGCGGTACGCCTCCAGCTGGAGGATGGTTATCATGTACATGTCGTCGATCCAGAGGCGCGTCTGCGGCGTGTAGCCCCGATCCCAGAAAGACTGCTGTACCTCAAGCGGATTGGCATGGTGCGCCGCGAGGGTATCCTCCGACGGCGGTGTCCACTGTATGTCGGCATAGGACAGCCCAAGGTCAAGGCATCTCTTATCCTTGTTTATGTTGTAGATGGCAAGCGGCAATGCCCCGAACACGGTGAAGTCCACGTGGTTCTTCTTGTTCTGGAGATGCTGCATCGGGCCAGACAGTACCGGCTCGAAGTGCCTTATGAGGCGTTCCGCAAGGTTCGTGTCGCCCATCGTCTGCGCGGCATCGAGAGCACCCACCCACGTGCCGACGTAGGAATAGTGCAGGCGCCCCTTGTACGCACCTCCCTCATAGCCTCTCGGCCTGTAGCATTCCTGGCTCGTCGACAGGAGCTGTTCTGCGGCGGCCCTGGCCATTGATGCCGGATTTGCCTCCGCCGGCAGATTTTCGAGCCAACCGCCTTTACACCCCGACACGCCGGACTCCCGCACATCGACCGCGATCTCATCGCCGCGATTGGTGCCCTCTTCACTCGACGACACACACGCGCCGACAACTACGGCGCACGCAAGGATGCAAGTAAGCCTGACAAACGACATTCTCTTTCCTCCATTAAATTAACGGCTTGGTTCAACAAACAAAATCAACGCTCGTTATTATACCATAAAGGCGGGGTGGAGCGGAACAACATGGGGCATCTGCCCGGCTCACATGCATTCCCCTCAACTTCCCTGAACTTCCCATGCATTGCAGACCCCACGAAATCGCTTTTTTTGGTATACTTTACCGCTATATGTCTCAAGAGAAGAAAAAAGAGGAACGTGCGCATGCGCGTACGGGCAGAAACGTGCCGAAAAGCGCCAACATAAACCCATCCAGAAGCGGATGGCTCGCGCTTTTGATTGTGGCGGCCACATTCGTGGCGATGCGTTTCATGGGTCAGGTCAGCGGCGACAGGATCGACGACCTCTCCGTCACTGGGTTCAGGCGTGCGGTGGAGGAACACCGCGTCGCCAAGGTAGAGCGCGTACGCGACCTCGATTCCGGCAGCACGTACCTGCGCGGTGAATATCTGCCCCATTCAGGCACCAACGCCGCATTCAGGGTTCGCCTCGTGCCAGGCGAGAACGAAAAGCTGATGTCCTGGCTCGTCGAAAAGGGAATAGACTGCCCCGTCACGGAGCGTTCGCCACTGATAGGCCCGCTTTTCCAGCAACTGCTGTTCTTCCTGCTTCTGCTGGCCTTCTTCTGGTTCATCTTCTACAGGAAGATGGGCGGTGGCGGTGGCCCATTCGGGTTCGGCAAGTCAAAGGCCCGCCTACTCAATGAGGACAAGTCCAAGAAGAAGGTCACGTTCAACGATGTGGCCGGCGTGGACGAGGCCAAGGAGGAGGTGCAGGAGATAGTGGAATTCCTCAAGTCGCCCGCCAAGTTCTCGAAGCTCGGCGGCAAGATCCCCAAGGGCGTACTGCTCGTCGGCCCCCCCGGCACGGGAAAGACCCTTCTCGCCAAGGCGATCGCAGGCGAGGCGAAGGTTCCGTTCTTCTCAATCTCCGGCTCCGACTTCGAAGAGATGTTCGTCGGCGTGGGCGCAAGCCGGGTGCGAGACATGTTCGAGCAGGGAAAGCGCTCCGCGCCGTGCCTGATATTCATCGACGAGATTGACGCCGTAGGCGCGAAGCGCACTGGCGCAAACGCATTCGGCGGACACTCCAACGACCAGACCCTCAACGCGATGCTCGTGGAGATGGATGGGTTCGACGCAAACGAGGGCGTGATCATAATCGCGGCCACGAACCGTCCGGACGTCCTTGACCCGGCGCTTCTGCGTCCGGGCCGCTTCGACCGCCAGATATACGTGGATCTTCCGTCCCTCAAGGGACGAGAGGACATACTGAAGCTACACGGCGCAAAGATAAAGTTCGCGCCAGATGCGGACCTTGCGCGCATTGCGCGCGGCACGCCGGGATTCTCCGGCGCAGACCTTGCGAACCTGCTGAACGAAGCGGCGCTCCTTGCGGTCCGCAAGGGACTTGCCGGGGTGACGCAGGAAATGTTGGAGGAAGCCCGCGACAAGGTGCTGTGGGGACGTGAACGCAAGTCGGCAAACCTCACGGACAAGGATCGGGAGACCACGGCGTGGCATGAGGCAGGACACGCACTCCTTCAGCTGCTCCTGCCAAACGCCGATCCGCTTCACAAGGTGACGATAATCCCTCGCGGACGCGCACTCGGCGCAACCATGGCCCTTCCGGAGAAGGATGTGCTGAACCGCACCAAGAGCTACTTCATGGACGAGATGTGCATCTGCTGCGGCGGACGCATAGCGGAGTCCTTCAAGACAGGCGACATCTCCACCGGCGCCGCACAGGACATACAGCAGGCCACAATGATCGCCCGCGACATGATCTGCAAATACGGCATGAGCGATACCTACGGCTTCCAGTCGTTCGTGGAGCCAAGCCAGTTCTCTCCCGATCCGATGCCGCCCCCCTTCTCGCAGAAGACGGCCGAAGGCATCGACGCGGAGGTGAAGAGACTCGTCGATGATGCTTTCGCGAGGGCCGAAAATCTTCTGAAGGAAAACCGCGACAAGCTCGAATGCCTCGCCACCGCCCTTCTTGAGAAGGAGTCGATGGACGGGCGCGACATAGAGGCGCTACTCGGACTGGAGAAGACGGAATGACATGGGAATGGCTGAACTGGAACCTTGCACGTGACGTCGTGCAGATCGCGATCCTGTACTTCGCGATCTATTCGGTACTCAAGGCCGCACGCGGCACCCGATTCGGACAGGTGCTTACCGGCGTGGGCATCCTGTTCGGCGCATCCATAGCGTTCTCGTTCCTGTTCCATTTCGATGTGCTGGCGCGGATTCTCCAGATGATGCTGCTCTACCTTGCGCTCTCCACGGTGGTGCTGTTCCAGCCAGAGATAAGGCGCACGCTCGCCGCATTGGGGTCACTGCTCTTCTCGGAAGGCTCACGCCAGTTTGACGGCAAGCACATCACGCCCGAAAGGATGACAGAGGCGATCTTCGACCTCGCCCGCAGGAAGATCGGGGCCCTGATCGCGTTTGAACGCGGCATATCGCTTCGCGGCTACGAGGAAAGCGGCGTCGCCATCGACGCCATCCCTTCGAGAGAACTGCTGGTGTCGGTATTCACGCCGCCATTGCCGCTCCACGATGGCGGAGTCACGATAAGGAATGGCCGGCTCGCCGCCGCCCATTGCCTGTTTCCAGTATCGGTGAACCACGACCTCTACGAATCCGGCATGCGCCACAGGGCCGCAGTTGGGATATCGGAAGAGACGGATGCGCTGGTTCTGGTCGTGTCGGAGGAGACTGGGCGCATATCGGTCGCGCACAACGGCAAGCTCATCCGCTACAATGGCGACGGCGAAGTATCCAAGGCCTCTGTGCTGCGCTGGGTGAGGAAGGCCATGCCGACGAAGAAGGCCGTAGGCGAGAAGGCGGCGGAATGGTTTAGGGAAAGGCTTGCGAAGTTCGGAAGGAGCTGCGAAAAGTGACGGCATTTTTGGACATCTTCAGGCGCAACTGGGGTCTCAAGGTGATATCCCTGATCCTTGCGCTCGTGATCTACTACTCAATGAGGGATTCGTCCGGCGAGGCCCGCGATCCCCAGAACATCTTCATAATGAAAGGCTCCGCCAATGGTGGAAGCGGGAAATAGCAAGGTCAAGGAACCTACCGGCAACGAAGCGCACACGCGCCGCTGGCTCTTGGGATTCTTCCTTTTCCCGATAGCCCTGTTCCCCCTTCTGGCACTCATGTCGTACCGCTGGCAGGCGATACCCATGCTCAACATACCGCCAGAGACATCCACGAACCTGATAGGCGTGGTCGGCGATACGTTCGCGTACTACGGGTATCTGCTCATCGGCCTTGCGATCTGGGCGGTGCCGCCGCTTACGATCCTGCTCGGACTGCTTCTCGTGCTGGGCCGGTCGTTCCGCCCCGGCTTCAGGTTCCTCGCCCTGATAGTGTTCCTGTTCGCAACGACATGCCTTCTTCAGCTGCTTGGGGACTCGCCGTCGATCGCGCCGTTGCTGGAGCGGCTGAACCTCGGACGGAACGCAGGCGGAGCCTTAGGCTATCTCGTTATGGACTGCGGCCTGTCGCGCCTCGTATCGCCGTTCGGGGCCTCCATCCTCATGGCTACGCTCATGACTTTCGCCATGCTTTCGCTTATAGGGATCCGTACCATACTCGTGTCCATCGGGAATTTCGTCGGCGGCAAGCCGCTCTCGCCTGAGGAGCTTGCCGAGCGTGAACGCGAAAAGCGGGAAGAGAAGGAACGGCTTGAGGCCGCCAAGGCCGCGAAGGAAGCCGCCAAGGCCGCAAAGGAAGAGGAGAAGCGACGCATTGCGGAGGAACGCGCTGCGGCAAAGGCCGCAAAGGAGGCCGAAAAGCAGATGGCGCGTGAAGCCGCCGTCAGGCAGACTGCCGAACAGCGGCGCACATCTGTCGAGTCCGCCACGGTGACGCAACCGCCAATTGCGGATCAGGGCAGACGGGCGCAACCGGCCGGAAACGTCGAACAGCCCGCCACAGACTCCACCGCCACGGAAGAGCCGGAGGAAGACAAGGGGCCATACGTGCTGCCTGGGGTCAACCTCCTGAATCCGCTTTCGAAATCCACGGCGGACCATGGGGACGTCACTGCGATAGGGCAGAAGCTCATCGAGACTCTGAAGCTCTTTGACGTTGACGCGACGCTTGTCGACAAGGTACAGGGCCCGGTAGTCACCCAGTACAAGCTTTCGCTTGCGCCAGGCACGAGGCCCGAAAAGGTAGAATCGCTCCAGAACACGCTGATGATGGCCATGAAGGCGAAATCGCTGCGCATCCAGGCCCCGATACCGGGAGAGGACGCCGTAGGCATCGAAATGCCGAACAAGGTCGCGGCGGGCGTATCGTTCCGCGAGCTGATAGAGTCCGACACATGGAAGCGGAACGTATCCGTAGACAGGAAAGGACAGGCCAAATACAACCTGCCACTCCTTCTCGGCAAGGACGCCGCCGGGCATGACCTCGTATCCGATCTCGCAACCATGCCGCACATGCTTGTGGCCGGCGCCACGGGACAAGGCAAATCCGTGTGCCTCAACTCGATAATAAACGGGCTTCTCATGTGCCGTACGCCCGAACAGCTCAAGTTCATAATGGTTGACCCGAAGTGCGTGGAATTCTCGGCGTACAGGATGCTTCCGCACCTCCTTGTGCCGGTCGTCACGGACACGAAGAAGGTGGTCTACTCACTCCGCTGGGCCGTAGCCGAGATGGAAAAGCGGCTGAAGATGTTCGCAAAGGCCGGAAAACGAAACATCGTGGACTTCAACACCCGCGAGATCATGACCCAGCCGGACATGTTCGGCGGCGATGAGGCGGGAAGCGATGACATGCCGCGCACTGTGCCGTACATCGTGATAATCATCGACGAGGTTGCGGATCTGATGGCCTCCGCCGGCAAGGAGGTTGAACCGGAAATCGCCCGCCTCACCGCGAAGGCTCGCGCCACGGGAATCCATGTGATACTCGCCACGCAGCGGCCCGACACCAAGGTGATCACCGGCACCATCAAGTCCAACATCCCAGGACGCATCGCGTTCAAGACGGCATCGGCGATAGACTCCCGCACAATCCTTGACGCGACGGGGGCCGAATCGCTAATCGGACGCGGCGACATGCTGTACAAGACGAAGGAGGGAATCCTCATCCGCGCACAGGGCGCATGGGTATCCGACGACGAGATAACCCGCATCACCGCGTTCATCGCAGAGCACGCGAACGTCCAGTTCGACAAGACTTTCGCGTCAAAGCTCGCGAAAGTGAAGGAGGCGGCGATCACCGATCCGTTCGCCGACAATGAGGACGATCCGGACAATGCGCCGCCGGCAGACGAGAGGTCTGGCGCTCCCGGCGGCGGGGCTTCGGCGGCAAATGCAGGGTCAAAGGATGAGGAACTGTACAATCGCGCCCTTGAAGTGGTGCGGCTCACGAACAGGGCATCAACGTCACATCTTCAGCGCAAAATGGGCATTGGCTACAACCATGCGGCCAGACTCATCGACGCCCTTGAGGAGCGCGGCGTCATAGGCCCGGCAAAGGGTGCCGGACCAAGGGACATCCTCATAGATTTCGATGCGCCGATTCCGGTGGAACAGGCATCTGCCCTTCCCGAAGGGCCGTCAGCGGCTGAAGACTCATCAGGAATCGGCGCGGAAGGCGGGATTGACGCCATGCAGCCTCCACAAGCCGACTTTGAACAGCCAGATACCGGCGCAAGCAATTAACCAGGAGAAAGATACCATGTCATTTGGAGAGACACTGCGCACAGCACGTGAAACGAAGGGCCTGACAACATCCCAGCTGGCCGCTACGACTCACATTCTTGTCCAGGTTATCGAAGGATTGGAGAATGAGAACTTCAAGCGCATTCCGGCGGCCATATACGGGCGCGGATTCGTGAAGATGTACTGCGAAGCGGTAGGTCTCGACCCCAAGCCTCTGCAAGCCGAATTCTCCGATCTCTACGCGAAGAACAAAAACGCGGCAGGGAAGGCTTCGGCTCCAACGCCCCAGAAG
>CAVJWR010000018.1:0-15704 GCA_963653155.1 Limosilactobacillus gorillae | reverse complement strand
GAAGAAACCAGTCGCCGAAACGACCATGCCCTCTGCCGCAGAAGAGACTGTAGCCTCTGCCGCAGAAGATGTCGCGCCCACTGTTGCAGACATCGATACGACGCATCATCCTGACGCACCTGAGTCCGTCGCCCCAGACCAGACACCGGAACTCCGGCTTGAGGCTGAGGTCGTCAAGCAGCCATCGCCACGCCGCTCATACGGAGACCTCTTCAGCCAGTCATACGCCGAAGACAATGAGCAGGAAAGACCGTCCGCCGCAGACAGGTTCCGCAGTACCATGAGCAACGTGTCGTCAGGCGTATTCGCCAACGTCAAGAAACTCCCGCCAAACACAGGCAGGATCGCTACCGTTGTAGTTGCTGCGGCAATCGTTGTTGCATTGCTCTCTTGGGGAATAACGATCCTGTACAAGGCGACAACGCCGAATGCATCCGGCGTGGAATCAGTGAAGACGACAATGCGGCTTGATGATGCCAAACCTGCGGCTTCCGACAAGGCCTCCGACAGGAAGACCGAGGCAAATAAGGTGAACGGCACGGAGAGGCAATCCAAGCCCGCGCGATCCGGCGACCTCAAGTCGTCCGGCATCGCGATCCCTCCCCTTTACGTGGACTGAAAGACATGCTGTGCGAACTGTGTCACAAGAATGAAGCCGCCGGCGTGTTGCACCGCAAAGGTTCCGATGGCGAAGATGAAGAACTGTACGTGTGCAAGCAATGCCTTGAGGGCGGCGAAAATTCGGAAGCGCGGCCCAACAAGGTAAAGCCGACCATAATCACGGCGGACGGCAGCGAGCCGCCGGCGTTCGTGAAGAACTTTCTAGATGCGGCAGTGGGTCTCATAGAGGGCGTTGCGGACGGCAAGATCGGCAAGGAGCGCAAGTGTCGCGTATGCGGATCTACGTGGGAGAAGATAAAGGAGACGAAGTCCGTGGGATGTCCGGACTGCTGGACAATGTTCGGCAACGAACTGAAGGAAGAATTCCTCTCCGCATCATACGGCCCCACGCACAAGGGCAGAATGCCGGAAAAGAGCGATGACGGCAAGCCTTCCGCAGCCTTCCTCGAAAAGGAACTCAGGGATGCGGTGTCGCGCCAGGACTACCGCAAGGCCGCCCGCATCAGGAAGCAGCTCGACGAGCTGACTGGAAATGGCCCCGAAGGAAACGGAAACGACGGCGCAGAATGACAGACATCGAGATAGACGGTTCCGCCATATTCTCCGGCGGCACGGTGCGCCTGTACAGGCAGCGCACAGATTTGCCCTTCACGAATGAAAACATGTTCTGCCTCAGCACAGAAATATCCTCGCCGATGCGCATACGCCAGGCCGTGACAAAGCTGCTGCGGGACGAGGCAAAGGCTGCGGCCGAACATCCATTTGCGTGGAATCCGCGATTCGGCTACGTCACGGCATCCCCGTTCATGTGTGGGACTGGTCTGGAGATATCGGCCCTGTTCCACCTTGAGGGTCTGCACCTGATCGGAGATCTTGCGACGGCACTCAACGCGCTCAACGGGATGCGAATGAACGCATACGGCTGCGATGGCGATGGTCTCAAGGATGTAGCGCACATCTTCCGAATAGGCAATGCCCAGACCCTCGGTCTGGACGAGAATGAGCTTGCGGCGAGGATCAGGCAGATCTTCTCCGATATCATGAAGCAGGAATCCAATGCCCGGATCAGGCTGGTCGAAGAGTTCCCTCGCGTGTTCGAGGACGCGATCGAACGGTCGCTTGCGGTTCTGAGAAGTTGCCGGCTGTTGTCGAACCTGGAGCTTGTGGACATCATTTCGCCCCTTAAGCTCGCGGCAGACCTCAATTTCCTCGATAATTTCACGCGGAAGGAGGCCTCTGAAATCATGCTGTCTCGAATAGACCAGCCGCCCCCTTCCATTCCCAACACATATGAAGAGCAGAGGGAGCTGGACCGCAAGGACGCCGCCCTTGCGGACAAGGCCAACAGGCGCTTCAAGAACGTGCGCCTCAACGATTTTGCGAAGGAATACCTTTGATGAACGAACTATATACGCCATATGCACAGCAGGCGCTCGATGGAGCGGAAGCAGTCGCCCGGCACTACAACCACACGTACATCGGCACGGAACACGTATTGGCATGCATCCTGAAGATGGAGAACTGCACGGCCTGCAAATGCCTTAAGCGGATGGGGCTCGACAACGATGACCTTGGTATGGAGCTGGACCGCATAATAGGCAGGGGCGAAGCCTATGCCGTGAAAGGTACGCTTCCGCTGACGGCCCGCACAAGGAAAGTGCTTGAATTCGCGAAGATAGAGGCCATCCGAGCCAAATCGGAGAAAGTCGGCACAGAGCATATCATGCTCGCGATGCTGCGCGAAGGCGAGTCGGTCGGTGCGCAGATCCTGTTTGGACACAATGTGACCGCCGACACTTTCACGAAATCCCTTAGCGGCCAGTCCGAGCCCGCCCAGACTTCGGGCGGAAACGGCGATGCCGGCCAAAGCCATGATGACGCTTCTGATGGCGACGGAGACGATTCCAGCCTCGCGGCCACGTCAGAAGGCGAACAGGACGATGGCGGCAAGAAGGTCAAGACACCAGCGCTAAACACATATGGCCGCGACTTGACGAAGGCGGCGATGAACGGAGAACTCGATCCCGTCATAGGACGCAAAGCCGAGATAGAGCGCATACTGCAGGTGCTGTCTCGGAGGACGAAGAACAACGCGGTGCTCATCGGTGAGGCCGGGGTCGGCAAGACGGCCGTGGTCGAAGGCCTGGCAGAGGCAATTGCCGCCGGAGATGCGCCGGAACGGATGCGCGGGAAGCGCGTCATAGCTCTGGACATGACGCGCGTTGTCGCCGGGACGATGTACAGGGGTCAGTTCGAGGAACGCCTGAAACAGCTGATAGAGGAAGCGAAAAACTCAAAGAACTGCATCCTGTTCCTTGACGAGATACATACGCTCGTAGGCGCCGGCGGCCCTGAGGGTGCGATGGATGCGGCAAACATACTCAAGCCTTCCCTCGCCCGTGGAGAGATTCAGGTCGTCGGCGCAACGACACTGAAGGAATACCACAAGTCGATCGAGAAGGATGCCGCGCTGGAGCGCAGGTTCCAGAGCGTAATCGTGAACGAGCCTTCGCAGGACGACGCCATCGAGATACTAAAGGGCATCGCCCCAAGATACGAGAAGCATCACAACGTAAAGTATGAGCCCGAAGCGCTCTCCGCCGCAGTGAAGCTCACGGCACGCTATCTGCCAGCCCGCCTGTTGCCGGACAAGGCGATTGACGCCATAGACGAGACAGGCTCCCGCACAAGGATGAAGAATGCGGTGCGCCCACCGGACATGAAGGCCGACGAGGAAAAGATCGCGGAACTGAACCTGAAAAAGCAGGATGCGGCAAACCGTGGCGTATACGAAGAGGCGGCAAAATGGCGCGACGAGGAAAAGGCCGCCAAAGCCGCACTGAAGAAGCGGCTTGACGCATGGAAGGCCGAACACGCCGAGAAGGTCCTTACGGTGACGGCGGACGACATTGCCGCCACAGTCGCATCCATCAGCGGCGTACCGGTGGAACGCATGAGTTTTGCCGCCGCCGAAAAGCTTCTCGGCATGGAACGTGACCTCAATACAGTGGTGGTTGGGCAGACGGAGGCCATATCGTCCATTGCCCGCGCACTTAGGCGCAGTCGGGCGAATCTCGGCGACCCAAAGCGTCCGATAGGCAGCTTCCTGTTCCTTGGCCCTACGGGCGTAGGCAAGACGCTGCTCGCAAAAATGCTCGCGGAAAAGGTGTATGGGGATCCCAAGGCCCTCATCTCGCTCGACATGACCGAATTCTCCGACAAGTTCACGTCCTCAAGGCTCGTCGGTGCGCCTCCCGGATATGTGGGGTACGACGAAGGCGGTCAGCTTACGGAGCGGGTGCGCCGCCGCCCATATTCCGTGGTGCTGTTCGACGAATTCGAGAAAGCCTCCCCCGACGTGATGAACATGCTTCTGCAGATCCTCGACGAGGGTAAGCTTACCGACGGACAGGGCAGAACCATCGACTTCAGGAACACAATCATCATAGCGACGGCGAACCTTGGATTCGACTTTGCCCGCGAAGGCAATTCGTTCGGTTTCTTGCAGGACGAAGTCTCCACATCCTACGATGCCCTGAAGGAAAAGCTGCTCGCTGAGGCGAAGCGCACATTCCGTCCCGAACTGCTGAACCGCTTCGACGAGACAGTGGTGTTCCGCAAACTTGATTCGAAGAACGTGGAAACGATCCTGAACCTCGAACTTGCCCTTCTCCGCAGTCGCCTTTCCGAAAAGGATATGACCCTTGACCTCGACAAGAAAGCCATCGAATTCCTCGTCAAGAACGGATCCGACGAAGCGATGGGGGCAAGACCTCTCCGTCGCGCAGTCCAGCGGTTCGTGGAAGATCCCCTTGCCGAACTGCTTCTCGGCGGCAAGCTGAAACCGGGCAAAATCAAAGGCACCCTGTCAAAGGATGGCCATCTCACGTTCAAGCAATAGCGACAACGAAAAGCGGTAGGCTTTATGGCGTCTACCGATGCTGACCAACCTCTGTGGTTGGCGCTGGCAACACGCGAATTGTAAAGTCGTATCGGCGACTTTTCCCCGGATTCAAGGTCTTGGAGTGTTTTGCGATAGGCTCAAGGCAATAAAAGCGCCGCCAATCGTCTTCTTGCAGTCCCTTGCACAGCGGAGTCCGCTCCACGCCTGGATTCCACACCATCCAACGTGTCGCCTGAGAGGATGAGACCTCCACGCGACGCCGACGCACATCGTCGCCCAGCATGTGCGGCTTGCCGTCCGCACCAAATGTCCGTTGCGTCCACGGACGCGGCAACCGTATACCATCAAGTTCCACGTCTGTCGCGTCGGCCACGGAGAAATACGGATGGATCGCACACGCCGACTCGAACCGATTCGTCCCAGTGTTGCGCTCGATGACCGTGACTTTCAGAGCCGAAGCATCGACAATTCCAATCTGGGCCTCAAGTTCAAAGTCATGAGGCCACAGCTTCCGCGTCTCCAAATTTGATCGCGTACGCAGGACGACACCATTCTTGCCGTTGCGCCGGACAAGATGCCAACGAAAGTAACGCGCAAGTCCGTGCTTCGGAAGTCCCTCCTTATCCGGCTTGCCAAACCATGGCCAGCAAATCGGAAGCCCACCATGAACCTCCTGACCCCACGGAGTCTCCTTTGGCAGGAAGAACACGTCCTCGCCCTTCAACGCTTCTGGCTTCCAACTTGTCACCTGCGCCCCGTCGAACCGAATCGCCAAGCGTCCGTCTTCGCCCTCGCAGACGACGCCATTGCGTTCCTCTTCGCTGACGAAGCGAGTCCGCCCTAAAAACGTGCCGCCAAAGGGTTCCTTGCGGCCATCCTTCCAGACCTTGAAAAGACGATATGAATGGGTCGAGTGCGTCGGCAACCCCGTGTCCTCGAAACGGGCCACGCGATACTGGATGCCCTGCGGCGCTTCGTTCGTCACCACAGCCCGGAACGCACCGTCACGCCAAAGCTCGTAATGAGAAAACGACGGAGCAAGTTCCGCGCCCCACAAAAGATAAAGCTGGCCATCCTTCTCGCCATGGCCTGCACATGGCGCCTCGATAAGCCCAGTCCAACCATCTGCCGCCGTGTCGCAAACCACACGCTTCGCAGTTGGCACCTTCTGCTTGCGCATCCACTTGGCGTAGGGATCGAGCCAGTCGGCGCATACCTCCTCTACGCGATGCCGTTCGTCGGCCGCATACGACGTAATCGAGAAGCGGAATGTGAAGTTCATTGAATCGCCGTCAGGCTGGTGCATCTGAAGCCAATCAGTAAACAGAAACGGATAGATGGTAGCCGATCCATTGGGCGGTCGACCCGTGTAGCATGTCTTGTCCGGATGGATATCGCCAAACTCCGTCAGCATGGAGTCGCGCATCATCAGCGCAACACCGAAGTCATCATTTTCGACAACGCACCAGTCACGCACGGCCACGTACGCATCCGAAACAAGGGGATGGCAATCCTCGTACGGACGAATCATTTCGCCGCCCGCCACCCGAGCCTTGAAGATGCCCTTCGGAACATTGAACGGGAACGCCAAGTAACCGAACCGATTGTACCTGTTGGCATTGAACAAATCCTTTGCATGTTCGAAACGATCCTCAATGTCCACTCGCCTCTCATCGCACGACAGGAACACGCGCCGCGTGATGGTTGCCCCCAGAAGGCTCTCGTCGCACCAGCTCTTATGGTTGTCGCGGGTGTAGAGGAATCGATTGGCCTGTGCCAACAGCAATTCCCGTCCAAGCGCCTTGTCAAAAAGCGAGGCAATCTCGCCCTTCTCGTTGACCGTTACGCGATAGAATGCGTTCTCCCGTGTCGAGCCCGGCAACACTTCGACGCGCCTCTCGTCCTTCGGTGCAAGTCCAAGTTTAGCCACAGCCTTCGTGAGTTCGTTTGATGCCGTCGCAGCCGCGCGTTCGATCCAATCACGCTTCTGCATCCACGTCTCGAACACGCGCCGTCCCTGATAGCCACTCGTGCCGTAGGAATGCTCGTCGTTGAGGATGAGCATCTTCCAAGCGCGCGCCACCGCGATCAGATCGATTGTCCCGGCATATGCCCCAAGCCGTTCCGCCGTCTCCAGAAGCCGATCCGCGTTCAGCTTGTCCGCCAACAGCTCCGGCGCAGAGGCCACATGCTGTAGCCAGCCGCTCGTCATCTCGCCGCGAACTACCGGTATCTGCGATCCGAAACGCTTCTCAAGATATTCAAACGGCTCGTCAAGCCGACCGACGGTGCGGAACTGCGGCCACGCCCACTTGCGGTTCCACTCGGCGGCGAAGTCCGCGAACACCGCATTCGCGTCCTCATCGTCAGAGTAGTTGCCCGCGAGCCAGATGTCGTACGGATACTTCGCTTCCAGCAGCGCGAGGAATTCCGGCATGCGCTTTTCGACGTCCGGCACGTTCGAGCGGTCGCGCCGCCCATGGGCGATGCCCAGTCGCGAGTAGCCGTAGTGATATTGGGTAGAACACCACATCAGCAGGGAATTCGTCCCGCCAGGCGCCATCCAGCGGAAGACCATCGGCAGCGGCGAATCGAACGAGACATCCACACGTGCGCCACCGCCCCCGGCATCCGGATTCCATGTACCGGCCATGATGTCGGGGTTTCGTTTCCAGATCGACGACGGATGCGGATTCCACTGGTTGGGGAGAAATATCCCATGGCGGATGCCTGCCTGCACATACGGCTCGATGACCGAACAGCTGATACCCGGATTGTCGGCCATGATGAACGTACGGGTCTTGATTCCCCACTTCTCCGCCAGCAGCCGTTTCGCGCACGTTGAATGCTCCAACTCTGCTTTCGAAAAGACGTGGGTGTGATTGCCCGCGCACGTGACGCCCACGTCCATGCGTCCACGAGCCATGTAGTTCGTGACGATGCGCCACGCGGCGGTCTCGCCGCGATCCATCGGATAGTTCTCCCAGAACCATGTGCCTTCCAGGACATAGCGGTAGGCGGCAGGATCGTCATCCATGCGCGTATCGGCGTCGATGAGCCGCGCCGCGTTCTCGATGCGCTGCACGGTTCCGTGCCGTTGGATGTACTGCGAATTATGGAGACCGACATCCGTGTGCGTCGCCTTGAGGCAGTAGAGTTTCCACTCGCGCATCGGACCGCCACCGTTTGGCAGACGGTTCGTCGGGACAAGATCGTAGACGGTGTTAGTCCCATCAGTCCAGCTCGTCAGACGCCGCCCATCCCGCGTCAGCATCGGATGCACCGTGCGCTCAGGCACGAACTTCTCCCATGTCATCTCCAGTGTCGCCGTACTGACGGGTGCCGCAAACGCCAACGCAAACCGCTTCGGAGCGAGCTTGCCTTTCGCTGGAGCCTCCAGCGTCTCTTCACGCGTCGTCAACGTGCCGCCGATCACGCGCACGCGGCAGACAAGCGAATTCCTACAGTCCTGTGACGTCACCTTGAACGCTCCATCGCCCAAAGGGTTGACCGTTCCGTAGGTGACGATGGGAGTCTCATACGTACCCACGCCGTCAAAGGCGATATCGTCGCGGATCATCACCTTCTCATCATCACGCAGATAGGCAAAAGTCCGCGTCAGCCTCGTCAGGTTCGTGACCGCATAGACGTCACGCAGATCGATCTGCACCTCATCCTTCGCTTCGGAGAACGAACTGCCCAGAAGTTTGGCGCCCAACTTCCCCACGAGCTGCATCTGCCCGTCCACCAGCGGCACTGGATGCCCGTACGAGTTGCGCAGGTTGCTCTCGTAGCGATGCGAACCGAACGTCTTGAGATCATATTCCTTGATGCCGGGGTCTCCCACGATTTCGCGTCCGTCAATCGCCAGTCCGAACGTGCCGACGTCATTGTGGTTGTGTCCAATCTTCTTCGTGTCGTTGCATCCGCCCCTAAACGACGCATACAGGCTTTTCGAGTCGGCCTTTTCCGGCTGCGGACGGCACACCAACTGCTGAACAACGTCCGGATACCAGGAGCGGATCGGATAGATGCGTGACGCCCGGATGGTATCTGGCGCATGGCCTCCAACGGGGGATAGCCGGATCATCGCCAATGGCAGACTCCAGGAGGATTCCGCCGCCCGGTTCGTCTTCTCCGTTGCGAACTCAGGCCAGACAAGCCCGGCCAGATACCACGTGGTCTCGCAGTTCAGGTCGATCTTGCAGTCTCCGTAGGCGGGTGCGCCATTGTCGTTGTAATACGTGTCGAAACCCGAGTGCGCACACGCCTTGACATGTGGCGACGAGAAGAAATCGACTCGTCCATCTGTCGCGCGACTCGCCATGAGACCTAGCCGAAGGTATTGTCCGAACCCATAGCTCCAATATCCAGCTCCCTCAAGGCTCATCCCGTCTTCCGTGAATCCGGCGAAATAGCATTTCGTCGAACGTTCGGCCAACTCAATTGCCGTCGCGCGTTCGATCGGGTCGTCCAACGCAAGGAGGCATGAGACTGCAAAATACTCGTTGCAGGCCGCGCACCAGTTGATCTGGCTGTCATAGAACCAGCAGCGGTTCCTCCGGGCCGCCTTCCGGTCTTTGGCTATCTCAAGGTAGACGTCCAGCACCTGTCGCCGCAAGGCCGCCAAGGCGCGGGCGCGGCAGTCCGCCGGGAGCACGTCTCGCAACAGATCCAGCGTGATGGCAATATGCTGGGATATGTTACCGTTGCCGAGTTCAAGCTTCCTGTAAAGGCCATTGAATGAACCGAAATCAGGCCTGTCATGATATGGGTTGACCCATGTGCGCATGGACGAAAGCACGTCAAGGATCGATACGATACGAGGAAGGAACCGCCCCTTGTTTTCAAGGCACTCGGCATACGTCAACGCAGGGAGCCAGTCGTTTGCGATCCTACCGAGAGGACGCGCCCAGGCGTAGACTTCCTCGTATTTCGCGTCATTTGGAACCACAAGCTTCTCTTTGAGAAACCGTTCCGCACGTCCGATGATTAGCGAAGCCTGCTTTGTACTGGCCTCTCTGTCCCAAACCTCGCGATTCGAGATTCGCGTCTCGGCAAACCCCGCCTCCGGACGCAACCACTCGGCGATTTCCCGAACACGTTCAAGACATTGCGGCGCCACGGATGGAGCCTTCCCCTCGGAAGAGAACGAGAACGCTCCAATTGCGGCAACAAGGACACAACATCTTCTCAATCTCATCATCATTTTCCTCAGTGAACCGTTAGGACGAAGCCGAGCCTGTAGACACGTACGGAGAATGTCGTCAATCCATTCTCAGAAACAGGCGGCAATACGTCAATGCAATAGCCCTTAACCCGCCGAACGGCAATCTTATCCATAATGGCCGCAGCATCCGAATCATTTACGGTAAGCAGTTTCTTGACGCAAGGCTTCTCAAACGTTGGCTCGACATCAGTGAAATCAAAGGCAATCGGAAGCCGTGCACCTTCACACACCACATTGTCAAGGATGATTCCGTCTTTGATACCCCAGTCTATGACCAGGCCGGCTCCATCCGCAAATGTGACGGACACGCCAGACAACGCCGTCGCCGAAGAAACCTTCAACCTCCCGGCAACAACACGAATCCCAGCCTCTTCGCCTGGCGTCGCCACGCCAGCGAGCGCCAACGTGCCCAAGCCATTTTTGGTCAACGTCCCCGTGATTGCCGTACCCTCCGTGATCGCCAGCGTCGTCGCTTCGGGGACGTCAAGCGTGGCCGAGGCATGGGTCTCAAGTCGCCGAACGGGTACGGTCGTTCCGGCGTCAACCTTTGTCGTGGCCATCGACCAGGCCGTGCGCATAACCAGCGTTCCGTTCGCAAGGCCCGTGCTTCCGAGGACGGCAGTCTGGTTCGTTCCTACCCAAAGAGATCCGTAGTATTCACCCATGTCCCCCAAGAATTCGCAGACAGCCTGACCTTCATTGTCGCCGGGCGCACGGGAGAGGGCCCCTTCCGCCGCGATCACGGCCTCGCCAGACCCGACGATCTTCGTAAGCATCCGGTAGGTCTGGCTCTGGAACGAACCGTCATCGAAGAATTTCGTGATGCCGCCGTAAAGCGTGAACGGCGAAGCCGCATCGGTAAAGACCCGGAGTGTTCCACTGAAGGTCTTCGTTGAATATGCGCCGGATACGTTCAGCATAGTACGGTTGTCGATCTTCGTTCCGCCATTCGACACGACCCGCCAGTCAGGGATGGAAAGCGAATTCGCTTCGGGACGGAAGATGCCGCATTGTGTCAGCGAAGCACCTTTGAAGGTGATTTCAGTCCCGAGTTCCTTGTCGCGCAATAGTTTTCCATTCGTGTAGTAATGGGCTCCTGCATGCGGCGCCTGTCCGTCCGACCAGCCGCCCGCCTGATTGTACGAGCCGTACGTAAACGTGGCGTTGGAGTTGCCGTCGGGCTTCTCAAGGACGACGTAGCCGGAGGCCGCATCCTTGGCGGATGGATTAAGGTTTTCGGCCCACAGCGTCTGAACACCGTTTTGCGTCTCGACCGACAGTACATATTGAAACTGCGGTGCGACGAACGTGAAGTCATCCACATCCAGTTCGCCGCACGATGTCGGCACCGTCACCAACGCCGCTCTCTTTGCCGTGATCCCATCAAGACGGAGCTTGAATGGCGAATGTGCCGTGAAGGAGTTCGTCACAACGAGTTTTCCGTCGTCTGCCACGTCAAGGATTACATCCGTGAAATCCGCATTCCCCACCGTCAACGTCGCATTGGACGAAAGACTGACAAGTGTGCCATCCAAATTGGCCATTGGCGTGGAAAGAGAGGCCCCTTCCGAAAGAATGAGCGCATTGACGGAGACCGACTTGCCGACCGAGCCGCCTGAGACGCCATTCACGTTCACGTAAGGCACATCCGCTGCCAGTCGCGTGTACACGTTCGTGCCCTGATAGACATGCGTCGTGAAATCCGCAAACGCCGAATCGATGCCGCCCCTGACATCCAAAGCCGTCGCGGCAGGAATGCGCACGTGGCCGTCGCGACTCGTAATGGTGCCGTGAACCGTGGCGGACGATATGCCGTCAACCGTAATCGAGCCGATGTTCCCAAGGCTGAAGGAACCTGCAAAATCTGACGTTGCAAGCAAGGCCTGCGAACCCCAGGAGCAGAATGTCATCGCCCTATATTCCGTGCAGTCACCGGAGAATCGAAAGAGATAGGGATGAGCCTGATCAATCCACCGATAGTCTCCCGCACTGTTCAACTGCGCCATTGTGGGGCCTTCAAGCGTAACCTTCTCGCCGTCGGCGGCAACCATCTTCGCCAGAATGTGACACGTTGACATGTTGATAGTGAAGCTCGCTGCGCCATTTGCCGTTGAGGCCGTGTCAATGGTGATCTTGCCACCCCATTTCGTCGCACGCGCCCAGTTGGCGTGGCTGAGAACGTCGTTCTTGACGATCAAGTCGTCGATCCAAACGGTCGCCGCATTGTTCGCAGTGCCATAACTTGAGCGAAACGCGATTCGCCCGCCGTTGTTCAACGTCAGGGAACGCCCCGGAAAGACAAACGTCTGCGAAGCAAGATCGGCATCTTCGCGATAGGGCGTGCGAAGGCTAACATTGTTGCCGGCAACCAGATAGTCTTTATCGAAACTCGGGTCACATCCGTCCGACCAGCCATACCCCGCTTCGCTTGGGTTGGCAAGGAAGGAACTCATGAAGGAAGACTCTCCTCCAGCTGCGGTTCCATCTCGATCCGCCCGATTAAGCGTCACAGCATCCGCACAGCAAACCGAGGCTGACAGCGCCGCCATCGCCACGGGAACCATTTTGACAAGAGCATTCATGTCCAAGAGTATTTTCATTTTTCATCCTCGCACTTCCAGCTTTGCGTGGCCGATTATACCAAAAGAGCCAATCGACAATGAATCCCACTTTCAACAATCATTCTTCCATTTTCACCAATGCAAAGATTGGCATCATACAAAAAACCGCATCGCTTTGCGCCGCACTTTGGTATAATGTCCGCACATGAGAAATGAAGCCAATGGAACGCACCACACGCCATGAAGCAACCTTTTAAGCGCATTGCCGTCGCCTTTCGCCTCGCTGGCGAACCGGGCCGCCGCAAGTTCGGAGGATTCCTTCGCTACATCAACGA
Source organism: Limosilactobacillus gorillae (assembly GCA_963653155.1). GTDB lineage: Bacteria > Verrucomicrobiota > Kiritimatiellia > RFP12 > UBA1067 > UBA1731. The sequence continues at coordinate 3,053 of CAVJWR010000018.1, read as the reverse complement.
ACATGAGCTCGACTGGCGGCTCCAATTCACGAGAATACGAGAAGACTTCTCAAGGGAACTCGTCGCATCGTTTAGCGAGAGGAACATCGACGGAATCGTCTACTCGATGCCGGCGGCAAAGGATGGCGCGGCCGAACTCGCTACGCTGAGCATCCCAACTGTCGCGCTCGATATCTACGACGATGACCTGCTATCCGGCAGAACCATGAACATGGCATACATCTTGGGCGATGCGGATGAGGTCGGCCGAGCCGCCGCGAGAAACCTGATGTCACAGGGCCTTTTCAAGTCCTACGGGTTTGTGGCCGACCTGCAAGGGCACACTTGGGGCAAGCTGCGCGGAGGAGCCTTCATTGACGAGCTGAAGGCGAATGGCCTTCCAGTCCACCGATACACGACACGAGGGAAAGGATACGACCTTCCCAATCTCGCGAAGTGGATCGCACGGCTTCCGAAGCCCGCCGGACTTTTCGCCGCATTCGACGACCGTGCGCTACAGGTGGTTGAAGCTTGCCATGAGGCCAACATTCCGATTCCCGCCGATGTCGCAGTCATCGGCGTAGACAACGATGAAATGCTCTGCACCAACACGATGCCGACACTCACATCCATCCAGCCAGACCATGACAGGATGGGGTACCTTGCGGCAGAACGGCTCTCCAGCATGATGGACGGAAAGACACGGCATACACCAGAACACATTCGCGTTGGCATCAAGGAAATCGTCGTACGGGAGTCCACAAGCCTCGTATCATGTTCGGGACGTCTCGTCCAGCGGGCAATCGCATTCATTCGCGCACATGCGCCCGAAGCCATAAAGCCACGTGACGTTGCCTCGTACCTGAAAGTGTCGCGTAGCCTTGCCGATCTGCGATTTCGCGAACTTCAGGGCGAATCTATCGGTGACACCATCAGGCGCTATCGCCTAATGGAGGTCCGCAAACGCCTGCTTGAGACAAAGGACACGATAGAGAACATCGCCAGCGACTGCCATTTCTCGAAGCTCTGCCGACTTAACGAGACATTCAAGTCAGTTTACGGATGTTCCATGCGCAACTATCGGCAGACCCATCGGAAATACGGCGCTTCAGACGACAACTGAAGACGGGCGGTAAAGGCCATCAATGCGATGGAGCGGGATTAGCAACCCCGTGGCGGCATCGCAGCTTAGCGATACAAGCGATCCAGATTGCTCAAGTACCGCAAGAGCCATTCGGTCGCTGGGAAGGAAAATGAAGTCTCGTGGCGTTTTCCCTGGCATGGGCGAGAACGACAATGGCTCAAGCATACCGGATGACTGGTCAAATTCAAATGCCGCGATGGAGTCATGTCCGCGATTCGACACGTACACCTTGGAGCCGTCCTCCGACACACGAACCGCCGCAGCGGCTGACGCTCCCCTCCATCCTTCTGGAAGTGTCGCCACCGAAGACAATAACGAAAACAGATGCCCTTCGTCAAGCCGATATGCGGACAGCAGATTGCCAAGTTCAGAAGCCACAAAGGCGAATCGCCCATTCGGATGGAATGCGAGATGCCGAGGCCCCGCTCCTGCCGGAACCGTTTGGCTGTGCCAGCCATTAGGGTAGACCGAAAGACGATCCAACCCAAGATCCACAACCACGTAGCCAGATCCATTCGGCAACGGGATCGCCTGATGGCAGTGGGCAGTCGCCTGTCGCGGCAGATTCGGCCCGGAACCATCATGGCGATGGCGCATCAAGCTTTCTTGCTCGAACCGCCCCTCATCAAAGCCAACGCTCCCGGCTTCGCCGGCGAGATAGTCCGCCCAGCATACACGGCTCCCGTTCGGCATGACGGAAACATGGCAAAGGCACTGACCACCCAATGGCAATCGGTCTGACAGAACAAGATCATCGCCAACGATGCGAAACGCAGCGAGTCCACCCTGTTCGCACGACACCAGGAACCGTCTGTCTGGCGTAATGGCCTGATAGAGGGCGTTCGGCAACCGAACGGATGACAGGAGCCTCATTTCGCCAGTGCATGGATCCACATCTGCGACATGGATCCCATTTGGATTCATGTCATCCGTGTAGCATCCGACGTAGGCAACCATGCTGCGATCAGCCCGGCAGGGACAGTCCGCCATCAATAAGGATGGTCGAGCCTGTGATGTACCGCCCAGCGTCAGATGCCAACAGGAGGGCCGCGCCGGCCGCATCCTCTGGCATCGCATAGTCGTGCATCGGAATGGTGTCCAGCACCTGCTTCGCATACTCTCGGCTCATGAGCGCATCCCTGTTCCTGTCTGTCAGGAATACGCCAGGGCACAGGTTGTTTACCGTTATGCCCTCCGCCGCGACCTGTCTGGCAATGTTGCGGACAAGATTCTCCAACGCCCCTTTCGATGCGGCATAGACGCACATCATTGGATGAGGCCGCCTTTCCTGGACAGAACCGACGACGATCATCCGCCCCCATCGAGAATCGCGCATATGCGGATATACCTTTTGGAAGAGCCGCATCGTAGAGTGGAAATTGATCTCCATTTCACGATGCGCTTCGGCGACATCAAATTCATGCCACGGCATGCGTTCCTGCACTGAAACGTTGCAGACGAGTATATCAACGGAGTCTGTAGGCAACGCCTCGACCTCATCCAGCTTCGACAAGTCCGCAAAGGCAGATGTAGATTCAGGGCTGAGCTTTCGAACTTCAGCCAACGTCCCGTCAAGCCAAGGGGAAGGCTTCGTCCCATGGACAATGACCTTCGCCCCGTACTCGGCAAAGGCAAGTGCGATGCCCCTGCCGATTCCACGGGCCGATCCCGTCACAAGCGCAGTCTTCCCCCGCAGGTCAAACCGATCCTTCAGCATCAGAAATACCCGCCCTTGTCGATGATCTCCGAGATCGTGTCGCCCTGGCGCACCCACGAGAAGATGTCCACCTCGTTGCGCTCGATGCCCTCGGCGCGCAGCAGCACCTCGTAGGCGATCTCGCGCGGAATGCAGATGACGCCGTCGATGTCGCCCATGATGATGTCGCCGGGGCGCACCGTCACCTTGCCGATCTTGACCGGCACCTGGTAG
>CAVJWR010000017.1:20572-41540 GCA_963653155.1 Limosilactobacillus gorillae | reverse complement strand
GACTGTTCGGACTTCAAACTTGTACGAGCCAAAGTTGATGAGGATACCAGCAGGTGCACCTGTTATCTTAAGGTAATTCAAAATCTGCGCGTAATGTTCATTCGTGATGCTCTTGACCGATTTGAGTTCGACGATCAGATTGTCTTCAACAACAAGATCGGCAAAATACTCACCGATACAAAATCCATCGCTATCAAAGACCTTCAAAGGCTTTTGCGCTTCGACATGGAAACCTTCCTTTTGAAGACGATGAAGCAAGCCGTTTTCATAGACTTTCTCAAGCAAGCCTGTGCCAAGATAGGTGTGCAAATCGTAAGCGATCTGCCGCACTCTTGCTATCAGTTCCCTATGATCTGCATTCTCCATGCCTTCTACCTTTCTACACTTCTACACGGCCATTATCTTATCACAAACACTTCACGAGCGGCTTGTACTTCGCGAGGTAGGCCGCGTTCTTCTCGTCGCCGCCCGGCGCGTTCGCCGAGTTCCAGACCGGCGGCACGATTCCGCGCTCGACGCACTGGCGGCAGCATTCGATCTCCAGGAGGTGCGCGATCGTGAAGTCCACCACGTTCGAGACGGGGCCGATCGGCGTCGTCATCCCCGGCACGTGCACGACCGCGTCGCCGACGGGATTGTAGTCGTCGATGCAGACGTCCGCATAGTCGAAGAGGTTCTTGCCGTTCGGGTGGCGGATGAAATGGTCTTTCGGCATCTCCTTCTGCCAGTACGAGCTCGCGACGGCAATGATCTTCATGCCGCGCTTCCGGCACTCCTCCGCCGCGTCGATCGTCGCCGGGTTGATGCCGATGTTGTGGAAGAAGATGACCACGTCGTCCTTCTGCGGGTTGTAGTACTTGACGATGGACGCGCCGAAGTTGACGGTGCGCTCCAGCTCCAGATACTTGAGCGCCTGGTTGAAGACGGAGAGCGCGGTCTCCATCATCGGGTTGATGTTCGCGAGTCCGCCCGCACGGAAGAACATCTCGCCCATCGCGAGGGTGGTGTGTCCGCCGCCCGCGTAGACGTAGATGAGCCGGTCGGCCGCGATGGCGTCCGCCATCAGCTTGCCCGCCGCATGGATGTTCTTTTCCTGCTTTTCGGCGACTTCCCTGATGTTGGCAATCGCCTTTTCGATGTATCCGTAGTCGTTGATCATGGTTCAGGTTTTAGGTTATAGGTTTCAGGTTTCAGATTTTAGCCGTGTAGAAGGTGTAGGTTCTTGCAATGAGGATGTCATTTCGCGAGTTCAAGCATGAGGTTTCTGAAGTTTTCCGCCGTACGCGGCAACGTCGGCTTGAGCGACGCAAGCGGACGCGACAGCAAGTCCGAAATCTCGCGATCGCTCGGTTCCAGCGCCAGAGACGTTTTCCTATCGCCTTGCGCAACGAGCGCAGCGGCCGTCTCGGCGAAGCGGTGCGCACGCGGCGCGTAGAGGTGGCGCGCAAGCTCGTACTGGTGGCTGCGGCAGTAGTCGTTGGCCGCATTTTCGAGCAGCACCTGCGGAAAGTTCGGGTTCGTCACCTTCTCGACCGCGTCGAGCCGCAGGTACGACTCCCACAGCGAGTAGTCGGCATGGATCGCGAGCAGATCCGCCATCAGGTCAGCCCGCCGCGCCATGCATTCGCCATGCGCCGGGAGATCCGCGCCATTCGCCGCGCCCGCCTGCCATGCCTTGAAGTCGCGGTCGAGCATCTGGGCGTCGAAAACCAGCCAGCGGTCGAGCGCCGTGCGCGCAAGGTCGACCGCATCACGGCGGACCGCCTCACCCTCCCAGCGGATCTCGGCGAGCGCGGCGAAGACCGCGCGGACGTCCGCGAGGGCGTTCTGCCACCGGACGAGTGCTTCGCCCGCCAGCGGCTTTCCGCCATGCTGAAAGCTCGCGAGCGACGTCGAGGAGAACGTGCTGCCGTAGGTGTGCCCCCAGTCGAGCAGATACGACATCGGCACGACCTTCTGCCAGATTCGCTTCATCGCCTCGGCCTGATCGCCGTAGCGGCTCGCGCAGAATTCGTCCAGCACTGCCTCGTAGGCGATGGGCTTCGCGGACCAGGCGTTCGCCGTGAAGAAGCGCAGGGCCAGCGTGTCGGTGTGGCTGGCTTCCGGCCAGAGGATGTAGCCGACGCACGCCGGATCGTCCTGGACGAGCCGCTGGCGCGCCTCGATGAGCGGGTAGTTCGCGCGCAGGTCGAGCGCGCTCTCGAACGCGAGGAAGATCGAGTAGGTGTAGGGGAACTTGCCCATCACGCCCCACTTCGTGAAGTTGTTGCCGCCGAGCCCCTGCATTTCGGGACGGTAGTCGCGCGTCGAGTCGCCCTCGTAGTCCCAGATGATGTCGCGCTTCGGGTCAAGCGTCTTCACAAGGGCCTGAACCTCCTCCGGATGCCAGGTGAAGTAGAAGTCCCACCCGGCGAGCAGGTTCTTCGCGTTCGGATAGTCGCGGTGCGCGCGGTCGAGGAACTTCCGAAGCGATTTGACCTTGAGGTCCAGATTGTCCTGCCGGTTCGTGAAGCACCGGCGCTCACCAAGGCCGATCGTATGGAGAAGCCGCTGACGCGCCTTGCCCTCGCCGTACGCCTCGACGGCCGTCTGCGTCAGCTTCCAGTATTCGTCCGCCCACTTGTCGTCGCGGATGTCCCAGACGAGGCCGTTCTTCTCGGCATAGCCTTCCGTCGCCTGCGGCAGGAACGGCGGGTTCTTCTTTTCGAGGAAGTCTTCGGGCGTGCGCGAATACCAGTGGGTCATCGTGCCGAAGTCTTCGGGAATCATCAGCCCACGGTCAAAGCCGTACCGCTGGAGGTCATGGCGAAGCTTGCCGCGATACTGGAGAGACCAGAAGAGCGTGCGGTTGTCGTAGCCCTTGCCGTGCCCCGGCAAGTCCTTCGACGGGTCCGGGTAGGCGACCGTCTCCGGGAACGTGCGCTGGAAGAGGTCGTCCTGCCCAATGCGCAGCATGAAGACGTTGAGCCGCCGCTTGAGGCACCAGTCGATCTCGCGCTTCCAGTCCTCCGGCCCCCAGTGCTCGGCCTGGAAGCGCGTGAGCCCACGGTGCGCGAAATAGCGGAGGCCTCGGTATTCAAAGTGCGCCTCCTCCTTCACGTCGAGGCCGGAAAGGTCGATTGCGCCCTTTTGCGGCACGACATCGACGTCCCAGAACCAGCGGCAGCCGCCGCGCCGTTCCAAGAGGTCATAGAGGCCATACCAGACGCTGCGCACGTTCGAGCCGACGATCCTCGCGCCAGTGCCGTCGGACGTGATCGTGTAGGCGTCCCGTCCGGAAGCGGAGACCTTCGGGTCGACGGCGAACGTCACCGCACCCGGAGCTGGCTCGCGTCCGGTGATCTGCCGATGGTATTTCGCGAACTCCGCGTTCGGCAAGGCGAGCGCGGCAACAGCCATCAATTGAATCAGCATCTGTTTCCTTTCATGTTGTCTTTCTCTACATTTCCCGCACCGGCCACCGTTTTCTCCCGTGCGTCTTCCCTGCGCGGCAGCGACGGCAGAACATGGCGGACGGCAACCGACTGGGCGGCCGCGGCATTCGCCGCCACACAGGCGTCGTGCAGCGACTCGCCTTCCGCAAGACGCACGGCGAGGACGGCGTTGAACGTATCGCCCGCGCCCGTGGAGTCGACGGCCTTCACCACCGGCGCGTGGATGACCTCGCCCGTCGAGCGGATGCGGCACCCCTTCGCGCCGAGGGTCGTGACGATTTCCGAAGAGGAAAGGGAGATGAGGGAAGGCTCCTCAAACTCATTCGGCGTGAAAAGGAAGACGTTTTCAAGAATCGCCTTCGGCAGCTTGCGTGCCGGGGCTGGATTGAAGATGACCTTCACGCCATAGTGCCGCGCAATCTCGATGGCGGCGAGATTGACGGATTCAGGCACTTCGCTGTTCAGCAACAGGAAGTCCGCCAGCGCAATCGCGCCCGCAAAGCCGTCGACGTCCTTTGGCGACAGGGCCGCGCCCGGACAGACCGTGACGCGCGTCTCGCCCGTCCCGTCCGTCAGGATCGCCGCCGTCGCCGTCGGGGTCGCCTTCGGGACGAGCGTCGCAGCGACTCCCTCTTGCGCACAGAAGCGTTTGAGCGGCTTCACGTCGGCGGACTGCACCGCGCCGAGAAAGGCTACGGCGGCATCCTGCCGTGCGGCGGCAACCGCCTGATTGAAGCCCTTGCCGCCCCATTCCTCGTGCAGCGACTTCGCAACAATCGTTTCGCCGCCCGCGTGAAAGCGCGGGACGTCGAAGAAGAGCGACTTGCCGACAAGGCCGATGACTGCGAGACGGGACATGGGAGAGAATTTAGGTTTTAGGTTTCTGGTTTCAGGGGTTGGGGGTTAGGTTTTAGGTTTAGGGGTTAGAGGCGTTTGACGCGCCTGAAATAGCGTTCTTCGAGGGCGACGTTCTTCGCTGTGCCGCCGTCGACATTGCCGCTCGTGTAGATTGGGGGGACTGTCCCCATCGCCTCTGCACGCTTGGCGCCGTCCATGAGAACCGAATTCAGGATGAACAGCGACGCATAGGTCGAAAGCCCCCCCATCATCTTGTCCCCGACGGGAATGACCGCGTCGCCATAGGGCACGAGGCTGTCAATCGGAAGATCTGCCTCGTCGAGGAGAACTGCGCCGTGCGTCCGATAGGCGGACGACGCGACCGCGAGCGTGCGTACGCCTGCCGCTTTCGCCGTCCGCAGCATTTCGACGGGCGCGGCGTTCTTGCCGCTCGCGGAAACGACAACGAGCAGATCCGTCGCCGGGTCCACCTGCGCGCGCCGAAAGGCCTCGGCGGCAATGCCGGGCATTTTCTCCAGTCGGCTCGATTTCGCTGCGCCGTCGTGGAGCATCAGGTCTTCGTCCAGCAGCGGCGAGACGCAGGCGAGCCCGCCCGCACGGTAGAACGCGTCAAGCGCCGCGAGATGCGAGTGCCCGCAGCCGAAGACGTGCACAAGCCCGTCACGGCAGATGACGTCGGCGACGGCATCCGCCGCACGGGAAATCGCGGCGTCCTGCTCGCGCGCAATGCGTTCAAGCAGGGTCGTGATCTCCGTCAGATAGGCTGTCAGGCAGGTTGCAGGCATTTCGAGCTCTTCCACACTTCTTCCTTCTTGCCTATCACTTACTTCCTGCAGACTCTCCTGTAGTTCTCGCCGATTGTGTCCCAGAGCTTGAGCGCGTCCGGTGCGCCGACGACAGTGCCATAGCCGCCGCGATAGGTCCACGCCGCGAGGCGGTCGACGCCCATCTCCTCGGCGATGTCCACCCACTTGGCGACCTGCGCCCAGTCCTTCGGCTGCTTGTAGTAGCCCATGAGCCAGCGTTCGGACTTCTTGCCGTACTTCTTCGCGATCGCGACCGTGCGCGCAGTGATGTCGCGGTAGAAGTCCTCGGGAAGCGCCCAGTTGACGATCGTCGTCGAGAAGACGTCGAAGTAGGGACAGGACCCCACCATGTCCCAGTTGTCGTAGCCGCGGTATTCCGAAACGTAGTAGCCGTTCTGCGTCGCGTGCACGCAGCACGTGATCTCCAGCTTCGGGTCGATCTCCTTCAGCGCCTTCGACGTGTCGGACAGGACGACGAGCGCCTCGCGCCAGCGGAACTGCTTCACGTCGTTCGTCATGTAGCGCGGCATCGGATAGCCGTAGTAGTCCTCGAAGCGCTTGCGACAGACGGGACAGTAGCACGTCCAGTCATCGGCGACGCCGCCCGTGATGGACGCGATGCCCTTCGGGAAGGCGTAGTGCGGCTCGTCCCAGAAGAAGCCGTCCGGCTTCGCCTCGCGGGCGAGCGTCGTGCAGAAGTTCCTGAAGTAGTCGCGGTAGCTGTTCGTGTTGAAGCACGCGTATGGGAGCTTCTCGCCGGTAAGGGCCGAGACCTGGCGGTTCTCGACATTGTCCTGCAGGAACTTCGAGACCTGCTCGCCGCCGAAGTACTTGCCGTTGCCCCACGGGTCGATGAGGACCTTCAGGCCGAGTTCGTGCGCCTTGTCGACGATGGCGGGGATGTTCGGCCGCCAGAAGTCGAAGTCGAATTCGGTCACGGCGAGGATGACCTGCGTGACGCCGTGCGCCTTCATCTCCCTGAAGTCTGCTTCCGCATGCTCGACGTAGTTAAGTCCGTAATAGCTGATGGATGTTTCGGTTATCATGGTTTTGGGTTTGGCTTGTTTACTGTGTGGTGGTAATCAATGTCTTTGCTCTGCTGGCGGCGCCTTAACACGGAGACGCCGGAGGCTCAGAGACACGGAGAATGGCTATGCTGAAAATCGTTTTCATCGTTCTCCGTGCCTCCGACTCTCCGTTTCCTCCGTGTTAGGCGAAAGCAACTCGTTTTTTCTCTCGAACAGCGTCTCCAGTTCCTCCAGCGTCTTGCCTTTCGTCTCCGGGATGAAGCACGCCGTGACGAAATACAGCACGCCGTTCGCGGCGAAGAAGAAGAACATCGAATACCAGCCCCAGCGGTTGACCCACGGCAGGAACGTCGAGGCCAGTCCCCATGCGACGAACTGGTTCATGAAGAGCGCGATCGCCATGCCGTTCGCACGGATGCGCTGCGGCATCAGCTCGGAGAGGACGAGCCACACGCAGATGCCCGGCCCCAGCGCATAGAAGACCTGCATCAGGAAGAACGCCGCGAGGCAGAGGCCGCCCGTCGCCGCGTTCGCCGCGACGCCGAAACGCTCGATCGCAAGGAAGACGCCGCCAATCGCCGCCAATCCCAGCGTCATGCCCGCCGTGCCGAGCTTGAGGAGGAACGTGCGGCCCCTGCGGTCGACGAGCGCGGCGGCGACGACCGTCATCAGCAGGTTCGTCAGCTTGATCGCGAAGTCGCCGACGTTGCCGAGCGAGCCCGCGAACCCCGCCTTCTGAAAGATCACCACCGAATAGCTCGTGATCGAGCTCATGCCCGTCGTCTTGTTGAACGTCAGGACAAGCACGGCCAAGAGGAACGGCAAGACGTAGCGACGTTGGAAAAAAGGAAGAAGGGAAAAGGATGAAGGAAGAAGTGTGGAGCGGTCGCCTTTTGCTGTTCTTTCAGTGGATGCCAATACGGACAAGAAGCCGAAGCAGTCCTCACTTCTTCCTTCATCCTTTTTCCTTCTTCCTTTCTCCCACACAGGGCTTTCCTTGAGCCGCAGCGCCCCCACGAACAGCACCGCGACCGGCAGCATCGTCCACCAGAAGTTGACCTTCCAGGCGAGATCCTTCAGCGATTCGCCGAACGTCGCCGCCACAACGTAGCCGACCGTCGCCGCAAGGACGAGACCCAGCCCGAGGCAGAACTGGAAGACGCCCGTGCCGCGCCCGCGAATCGCCGGCGGCAGCGTCTCCGTGAGGTACATGGGCATCACGACGGACATGTAACCCGCGCTCATGCCCTGGAGAACGCGCCCGACGACCATCACGGCGAAAGCCCCGCCCGACAGGCAGACCGTCGGGATCGCGGCGAGAAAGAGCGCGGCGGACGCGACGATCATCCGCTTGCGACCGAACCGCTCGGCCAGCACGCCCGCAGTCAGCGACGAGACGATGCCGCCGAACAGCACCGCCCCGACGACGACGCTGAGCTGGGCGTCCGAAAACAGCCCCAGCGCACGGATGTACGGCATCGCCGCCGCAATCGTGCCGAAGTCGATTCCGTACAAAAGCCCGCCCAGCCCCGCCATTGTCAACACAAATCCCATGACGTGCGGTAATGTAGCAAACCAGGGTTCGCAATACCATATCCGTTTAACCAAATAAATCTATTCGATTTCACAATATCTTTTCACCGCACATATCAGAGATTTGCTATACTTCCGACATGAGAAACAATAAGCCCAAGCACGTAGTGGTTGCCTTACGAATGGCCGGCATCGCCGGACAGGACAAGCTCAACGGCATCTTCGAATATCTCTCGGAAGGCCCGCGCTGGAACCTCGCCATCTACCGCACTCTCCACGAGTTCACGGCGGAGACCGTCCGCAAGGAGATCGCACGTGGCGCAACGGGCTTCATCGTCGGTTTGCCGGGCGCAGACGAGGCATTCCGTGAAATCTCAAAATGCCATCTTCCGACAGTGCTGATGAACATAGAGTCAAGCATCTTCGCGTCATGCCCGGGGATTCAGACAGTAAAAAGCGATGCCGAAGCCGTAGGGAGGACGGCGGCGAACACGCTTCTGCGGCAAGGCATCTACAAAAGCTACGGCTATATAGGCTACCCGACAGATGACGACTGGAGTCGCGAACGAGGCCGAAGCTTCCGTGACACGCTGGAGAAGGCTGGTTTCATGACACGCATGTTCGACGTCACTCATTTCCAGGACAAGACCGAGAGCAAGACAGCGTTGCGCCGTTGGCTAACATCCCTTCCAAAGCCTTGCGGGCTGCTCGCCGCCTGTGACGACCGCGCATACGAGGTCATTGACATTTGCCGTGAGGCCGAGATCAAGATCCCTGCCGACATCGGCATTCTCGGCGTCAACAATGACCCTATTCTCTGCGAAAACGCAGATCCTACGATCTCGTCCATCCAGCCGGACTTCAAACGCGAGGGACGCATGGCCGCGATGCTGCTCGACCGCGCCATGTCCCAAAGGAAAACATCGCCGCACACAGGCGGCGTTACACTCATAGGCGTCAGGCAAGTTGTCCTTAGGGGATCAACCGTGCAGATGTCGAACACCGGCAAGATGATACAGAAAGCGATTGCGTTCATCGAACGCAACGCCACGCGGAAGATATCCGTGTCAGACGTGGCACGTCATCTGAAGGTATCCAGATCGCTCCTCGACCTCAGGTTCAAGGAGCTACAGCGTGAAACCGTGCATGACTCCATCATTCGCTCTCGGCTGGAAGAGGTGAAGCGGCGATTGCGTTCGTCTACTGACACCATCGACAAGATCACATCCGACTGCGGCTGGGACAGCCCCAACACGCTCAAGGCCCTATTCAAAAAGGCTACGGGGATGTCGATGCGTGGGTGGCGAAACGCCTAACTCGGCCTATGCCGCCACACGGTCGTGCCGGAAGAACACAAGCCGCGCGAAAAGAACCGCAAGCGCACCAAGCGCATAGGTTGCCCCGAAAAGGGCAATGCCGTGCTGGTACGAGAAGTGCTGCCCCACATATCCGAGTACGGCCGTCGCGGGACAGCCTATCAGGAATGCGCCGCACAGGTACACTCCGGTGGCGGCTGCACGGTAATGCGGCGCAACGACCTCAAAGAGCCCTGCGTAGAGCGAACAGTCGAAAAGTCCGCCGCCAATCCCGAAAAGGAAAGTCATGAAGCAGCAAAGCGGAAGTGTAGGCATATACACCATCGCCGCCATAGTCGGCGCAGAGATGGCCAAGCCGAAGATCATCATGTTGATGCGGATCGCAGGGAAGCGGTGTGCAAGACGGTCTGAAAGTCGTGCCCCGGATGCGATGCCAATGAACGAGCCGATGTAGAACCAGAATACGGAATGGAATGCGGCGCTTGCGGACGAGAGGGCGAACCCGCCATCAGAAACCGGCTGGCGCATGAAGAGCGGCAGGAACGTGCGGAAGCAGTTCGAGCCAAACACAAGCATTCCGAACGCGAACGTCAGGCAAAGTGCCGTAGGCTTGGAAACCATGGCAAGGCATGCGTCGCGGAATGACGGACGCACCGTGAGCCCATGTTCCATCCCATGATGGTGATGTTCGGAATGCATGCAGTGCAGAGGCGGGGTGTCGCGCAGGAAAACGGCAAGGATCACGGCCCACAGGACGCCGAACGCGCCAAAGCCCCAGAATGCATAGCGCCAGCCGTCAATGGCGATGCCGCCAAGCCACCCGGCGAGTACGGACGAGATGATTACGCCGAAATAAAGCCCCGTCTGGTAAATGGACAATGCCGTTGAGCGCGTCTTCACGTGATACTGCGCGATCAGCGACGAACATGATGCCGGAATCATGCATTGCCCAATGCCATTCATGAGTCCGTACAATACGAGCATGGCGATGAAGCCATCCACATACCCGGTGAAAAACACTCCCACGGAAAAGAAAAGCGCACCCACGACAAGCACCCACTTGCGGCGGAGCATATCCGCAGCAATTCCGGCCAACGGCACTACTAGCCCATAGGCAAAGAGGAAGACGGTGCGCGTAAGTCCCCACTCCGCGTCACTCGTGCCAGGCAGACAGTGCTTGATGTCCGGCAGGGACGCATTGAAGATCTGACGCGAACCGTGCATCAGGAAGTATGTTACGGTCAGTAGCGCAAGAAGCACCCACTTGTAGTTCCTGCCTTCGTTCTTCATCTGCGCTTCCATACGACTTCTCCGTTAACGATTGTAACTTGCGGATCAAAATCGGAATCTACGAGAACGAGGTCGACGACCTGCCCAACCTTGATGTCGCCACGATCGGCAATGCCGAGCGACCTGAGCTGATTGAATCCAAGAGCCTTCACGGCCTCTTCAAGCGGGAGGCCTGATGCGCGAACCCAGCGCTTCACGCATTGCGGATAAAGGGCTACCGAGCCAGCTACGTTCGACACTACGGCGTTCGGGTCATACGGGACATCGGCAAGGGTCGCCTTTCCCCTTTCGACCTTCACGCGAAGCCCACCAAGCGAATATATTCCGTCTGGCTTGCCTGCCGCACACATTGCGTCCGTGATCACCATCACGCGGTCTGCCCCCTTCGCCTTGGCGATGAGTCGGATCATCGGGTCGGAAAGATGCACGCCGTCGGTGATGATCTCGGCATACACGTCATCCGCCAGCATCCCGCCAGTCACCATAGATGGACGCAGGTGATGGATTGGCATCATCGCATTGCAGAAATGCGTAAGGTGCGTCGCCCCTGCGGCACGGGCCAGCTCAAAGGTAGTGTAGTCAGCTTCGGAATGCCCAAGCGACGCAACGATCCCCCTTTCCCGAAGCTCAGAAGTGAACTCAATCGCGCCGTCAAGTTCTGGCGCGTATGAAACCTTGAGGACAGGGGCGATCGCGTTCAGCCTGTCAACGAGACCGATATCGGGCTTCTTAAGGTAGGCTGGATTCTGGGCACCTGCCATCTTCTGGTTGAAGAACGGACCTTCGAGATGCACTCCAAGGCATGTCGCACCACTCGCAGGTCCATTGCATTTCGCCATATATCTCGCTGCGCAACGGCAAAGCTCTGCGAGGTCTTCTTCAGGGCGCGTCAGCCCTGTCGCGAGAAAGGACGTCACGCCGTCCGCGAGCTTGCCACGCCCGATCGTCTCGAACGCCGAATCCGTCGCATCGCAGAAATCCGCGCCGCCGCGTCCGTGCGAATGTATGTCCACAAAACCCGGCAGCAGGAGAAGCCCATCCGCATCCAGCGTTTCGTCCAGCGCCGACGGCACAAAGCCATCGCCGATGCGCACAATTTTTCCGTCTTCTACGGCAACGGAAGTGACGCCAAGATCCCGTCCCGGTGTCACGACATGTGCTCCGCGAATCAGCATCCCGGCGTCTCCTTCCCTTTGGGTTCCATCTTACCGTCCGGCGAAGAACCGGATTAGCCTCTGCACATGCGTGGCGCATGCGTCGATGATGGGATCCGCCAGCTTGTCCGGCGGAACAAAGGCCCCATTCAAGTCGCCGAAGACCTTGAGCGTCGACTTGATGTAGCCGTCAAGGAACTCCGTCGCAATGTTGACCTTGGCGATGCCGGATTCGATTGCGCGGCGGACATCCGCAAGCGGAGTGCCGCTGCCCCCATGCAGGACGAGCGGAGTATCTGGAAGCTCTGCGGCGATCGCGGCGCAACGAGGGATGTCGAGCTTCGGCTCCGCCTTGTAGTAGCCGTGGGCCGTACCTATCGAGACCGCAAGCGCGTCCACGCCCGTCGCCTTTGCGAACGAGACGGCCTCTGCGACATCGGTAAGGGCCGTTTCATCCCCCTGGGCAACATGCCCGATCTCGCCCTCGCACGTTGCACCTAATGCATGCGCGTAGTCGGCGACGAACTTTGTCCACTTTACGTTCTCGTCGTATGCGCTTCGGGAACCGTCGTACATGACCGACGTGTATCCCCACGCGAGCGCATCCGTCGCCTGCTTCACGGTATTGCCGTGGTCGAGGTGCAACGCCACCGGCACCTTGCCGCGATATGCAAGGCGTTGGAGCATGCCACACAGGTCATACGCCTTCCCCGTGTCGAAAAGGCGCATGTAAAGCTGGATTATCACCGGCTCGTTCTCTGCCTCGGCCGCCTTGAGGACAGCCGCCGCAGTCTCGTAGTTCGTGATGTTGAACGCGCCGACGGCCTTGTGCGCCTTGCGCGCGGCCGTCAGCATCTCCTTCATGTTAACGAGCATATCTCACCTCACAGGCAGGAAGCGGCAAGCTCTTCCATCGTTACGACATTCAGCTTGCCATACTTCTTGAGAATCTTCTTGGTGTAGGCCGAGAGGACGACGATCCTGTTCGTTTTCGGATGGTCGGCGCGTTCCGCGACATACGCGGCAAGATCCTTGACGAGTTCCGGATTGAGTTCGTCGAACACAACGGCGCCCTCGCCACAGCAGTACGACTCTTCGTCGTTCGTGCCGAACGGGATGTTCTTGGCCTTGAGGGACTTGAGCAGCTTTTCGGGGCACTCGCATCCATCGTAGTTGCGCATGAAGTCGTCCGCCAGGTAATATACTTCGCCAGCGGCCTTCTTAAACGCGACTTTCGCCTGGATGAGGTAGTTCGAAATGCAAAGCACCTTGCAGGGAAGCTTCACGCCGAATTCTGGGTAGTCCTTCGTAAGGGCGTCAAAGGCCGCCGGGTTGGATACCACAAGCGTCTTTATGCCCTTCTCCGTGAGGAACGCCGCGAACTTCTCGGCTGCGGACTTTGCCTCCGGCAGATAGCCAAGCACCTTGAGAGCCTTGCCGATGGAGCCACCCTCAATGATGACAGGATCAGCCTTCGCCGCCGCGAAAAGCTTCTTCACGGAAGCCACGACATCCTTGTCCGCCGCAGTGGTCGCATCGAGGAAGTACGCGAGCGTGCCCTTGCCCTTCGCCGTGAACTCGCTCTTCATGTACTTCTTCGCGAGCTTCTTCACCTTCTCCGGAGCCTTGCCGGCCTCGACCACATCGGCGCGTGCCGCGAGGGCGAGGCCATTCTCGTCGTAATGGTTCACGCAGTGGTGGACGCAGCATGCCGAGAGTTCCTGACGATAGAGCGCATCGACGAAATCGCTATCGTCAAACGAATTGGTGCCAGTGCGCAGACCGTAGAGCATGGCCGCGCGAATGCGGGGCGTATCGACCTCGGTGCTGCGCACCTGTCCGATGGTCGAGAGGTGCCGGCACATGAAGCAGAACCGGCAGTTCATCATCGCTTCTTCAAACTTGTCAATGTTCATTTCAAAAAATCTCCTTTTGTTTAGCAGCCGGCGAGGCCCATCTTGCCGGGGTTCATGATTCCGTTCGGATCGAGCTTCTGCTTAATGCCCTCAAGCACGGGCATTGCCTTGCCATAGAGATCCTTCATGTAGCGGCCAAGCTTGAGTCCAACGCCATGGTGCTCGTTGATCACGCCACCTTCGCGGATCGCCGCGCGGATCGCCTTGTCCCACACGGCGTTGTAGAGGGCGGCAGCCTCCTCGGCGTTTGGCGGCACCTTGTCGCCGGGGAAGATGAAGCGGGCGTACAGCATGCAGCCCCAGTCGTACCAGTGCGAGAAGTGTCCGATGAAGCGGGCATCGGGGAACTCCGTGTTGACGACCTTCTTCATGGCCCAATAGACGTTCTCGATGTGGGAGAAGTCCGCAACCGTGTCGAGCGTTCCGAAAGCCTGCGGCACATGGAACATGTAGCCCGGATAGAAGAACTTGTACTTGTTCTCCCACCACCATTCGCCACCCTTGGAGCCGAGATCCTTGCCCTTGAACTCGCCTTCCATGATCTCGCGGGCGTGCTTCATCTGGAGATCCACGATGTCCTTGCGGCCATCAAACCCGAACACGAGGTACGCGCCCTTGTCGAGATTGATGCCGAACACCTTCGACACGTGCGTCTTCGTCTCCGTCTCGTCGTAGAGGCGCATCGCGCACGGCTGGAGACGGCTGCGCATGAGCGTCTGGCCGGCCTGCATCGCGGTGTGGAAATCCTTGAATATGTAGGCGCGGAACTGGCGGCTCTCCGGCTGCGGGTGGACCTTCAGCGTCACCTCCGTGATTACCCCGAGCGTACCTTCGCTGCCGAGGAAGAGCATCGTCATGTCTGGACCCGACGCATGGCGCGGGACGGGAAGCGTACGGATTATCTCGCCGGTCGGCGTCACGACCTCAAGCGACATCACCATGTCCTCGATCTTGCCGTACTTCGTGGACAGCACGCCCGTGCCGCGATGCGCGAGGAATCCGCCGATCGTCGAGCAGGCAATGGACGCAGGGAGATGCATCGTGGAAAGCCCTTCCTTGTTGCAGCCCCACTCAAGGTGCTTCGTGATGATGCCCGTCTGCGCCGTAACCGTAAGCGCCTGCTTGTCGATCCTGATGATCTTGTTCATGCGCTTCATGTCAAGGACAATGCCATTGTAGATCGGAAGCGCACCGCCCTGGCTACCCGAACCGCCGCCCCACGGCACCACCGGTATCTTGTACTGGTTCGCGATCTTCATTATCCGCGCGACTTCCTCGGACGTCTTCGGGCGAACCACGAAATCCGGCTTCGGGCACACGCGGCCACGGTCGTGCCACATCTCCGGAATCCAGTAATAGTCGATCGAATGGCCAAACTTGTCCGCAAACTTCGTATCGACGAACTCGTCGCCCACAACGTCAGTCAGTTCCGTACGAATCATCTCGTACATGTAGCTGTCTTCTTTGATCTTCATTTGATTGATGTTCCTTCTTCTGCTTGAAAACAACGGGCGCATTTTACAACAAAACCCATGAGAGCGACGCGAAACATTCTGAAATTAATTGAGAAAAAATGACAATTGTGCAAGACTGCATTCTGTGTAGCTCATCAAGGCATATCAAGATTCACTGCACCGGCCATGCAGTGGCAAAAAACAAAAAGGGCATCCAAGCCAGTTGGCCGGATGCCCCTTCGCACATTGCGGAGCTATTATTGCTCGCCTATGGCTTATGCCTTGGCAGCCGCGTCAATGATGCCCGCGAAATCGGCGAACAACCGACACGCCAATGCTCGCCTACCGCAGGTTGACTGACAAACCACGCCGATTTGCTGGCGTAAGATAGATCGTATCACCAACCTGCGTGAACGCCCCGGTAGCAGCCTCATCAACTCCTGTTTTGCCAAATTTCCAGCGTCGCAGGTCAATGGTCGTCGTGCCGGACACTTTCGCAATTGCCGTCGGCCGACGTACGTCAGGCAAGTCCAGCACATCTTCCTCATCTCGTCCGGAAGACACCGTTACGCGACCCTCAAACGTGCAGTCAGCGAACGTCGGCACACCATTCGTGTTCGACCAGTCGTCGGAAAGAGCCAGAACAAGCCTCGGACGCAAAAGTTCACCGCCGACAATTGTGCCGTTGCCGGCGAATGCCTTTTCTTCAAGTGTACCAGCGGACGACAAGTCCAGCAAGCCATGACGGATGTCCGCCGTACCCGTAAACGCGAACGCGCCAATATCCATCTTTACCGTCCCTGGACCATCCAGGACAAGCCCACCCTCGCCCTCGAATGGCGCACGGAGCGTGAGCGTCCGCCCCGCCATCGGCTTTAGGACGACACCCGTGCCGCGCATCTCGTAGCGGACATGTTCCGACGACTCGACCGTGTCGTCGCCGCCGTTATCCGACCATTGCCACTCGCCGTTGTCGAACGCGAGCGTCAGGTCGCGCGTCTGACCGTCCGCCGCGACAAACGGACGCAAAGCCAACCTTGATCCGTTGCGCGTGAATATCTCACCATAGACGCGAGCGCCAGTCCCAAACGAAAACGACGTGGTTGGCGCGTCTGACGCGATTCGTCCATAATAGGAACTGTTGTCAAGATCCATGAACACCGAACCGTCAAGGACAGCAGACGAGCCAACGAAGAACTCAGAGCCATTCAGCTGATAGCGGACGAGCGGTTCTGTCCCCTCGCCGTCCAGCCGCCCGCGCGTCAGGTAACCGCCATCTGCCGCAAAGTCCAGCGTGGCGTTTGTTACGGCATATGTCGCCGTGCAACCTGAGACAAGACAGGCGTAGCCAGGCATAGAACCCGTGTAGCGGAGCGTCGCACCATTGAGCACACGAATGACGGACGTCTTCGGCGTGAACGGCGCACGTCCGAGGCACCAGCCGTTGTACAGGTTGCCGCACTCCATCTCGACGTTCTCCACGGTCAGCATCGGCTGCGCTGTGATCGCCTCGGCCGTTGGAACCGTCACGTACGTCGCGCCAGGCGAGACGACATGCGCACCTTGCCCCTGCCCAACGATCCGAAGTTCTCCTTCGACCACCGAAAGAGGCCCTCGCATTCCAGTCGGTTCCGATCCATCGGCCGGGAAGCCGATGCCTTCGTCCGCCGTGTACATATCCTTCTGTCCGATGGGGGCGACATTTTTCGTCAACGTGACCGTCCGACCAGCTGGAACGGCGACCGTCATCGTCCCCTTGCCGCGCTTCACGACGAAGCCCTGCGTTGTCCCGAAATTCTCAAACGTGACATCCGTTTCAGTCTGATAGATGACCGCATTCTGTTCGGCTGACGTCGCCGTTCTAACTTGCGCCAAAACGGACATGTCCACTCCGCCCGCCGTCTGGAACTCCAACGTGCCGCCTCCCATCGTGACGGAATCGTCCGCCGCAATCCCCAATCCAGTCGCAGATGTCACACGCACACGGCCCTCGCGCGAAACGAAGCCTCGATGTGTCGCGAGCGTTCCGCCCAGCGTCAGGCAACCGGCGCCCGTCTTGACAAGACCGCCGCCCGAGACCAGTCCCGCCAATTCCAGCGACGTTCCCACCGCCAGCGGCACATTCACGTTCGCAAGAAGATCAAGCCCACAGGCAATCTCGGTCGTTCCTTTCGTCACGGCGATCTGCGCCGCTCCATCCGCGCCATGAAGCAAAAGTGACGATGCGCCTGACAGACGATAGGCTCCTCCGACAAAGGAGAGCGCACCCGCGACGGCCCCTTCCTTGACGATTGCGCCGTGCTCCGAGGCTTCCGGCCCAAATACCGCCGTCCGCTGCGCAGTCGGCAGGACAGCCCCTTCCCAGTTCGCCGTGTCCACCCAGTCGCCAGCCCCTGTCCAGACCGCCGTCTCGGCAAGCGGGACATTTGCCGCCACCTTTGCCTTGACGGAAGTCTTTCCCGTCGTGGCATCATAGTCGAACGCAAACTCAACATGGCGATCGGTCGCGTCGGCAAGATACAGTCCTCGAATCGCCGTCTGCGAAGCATCCGACAATTTCCCGGCAACAGAAAGGAACGACACGAATTCTGTCGGCTCGGAGGACCAGGCAAGCGAGACGTTCTTTAAGTCAAGCGCTCCATTGACCACAATCTCATCGCCCGGATCCAGCCGGATGACGGCTCCCCGCGCCGTCAAGGACTCCAGCTCGACCACCGTCGCCTCGCCTACAAGCGAGAGCGATGAGCCTCTTTCCAACGTCAGTGAAGACTCGACCCGCGTTGCCGCCGTCGCCAACCTGAACGTGCCTTCCTGAATATTCACTGCGGAAACCGTGCAGATGCCCGAATAGGCAAGCTCGCCGACACCGGCTTTCAGAAGAACGCCGGACGAGTCCGCCTCATTCGTGAAATCCTGCTCGACGCGTACATCATAAGACTGCGTGTCAAGCGTTAAGCCCTTTACGCCGATCTGCGCCTCGTCGATTCCGCCGAAGAACGGTGCGTTATCGACAGGTGCGGACGATGTGGCGACGAGCCGCCCACCGTCGCCAAGGAACGATGCCGTACCCGTGCCGCCCTTCAAGACCGACTTCATGGCACAGACCGTCGGTGTACGCAGTTCGCCGCCAAGCAACGCGAGGCGGCAAGGCCTGATGCCACCCTCACACATCCAGATCCCCGGACGCGTCGCGCCGTCCAAGGTGATCACGCCGCCCGACTGGACGATCTCGGACAGGTCGGCGGATGAGGTGTCCCCTCCCCAGCGTATGCGTTGGGCGATAAGCACACCGTCTTCGATGAATATCGACCCGCTCTTCTGGTAAAGTCCGTAGCCGTCCTTGATCTCGATTCTTCCGCTCGCCAGACGAAGAACCGAGTTGCCCGACGGCAGATAGTGTCCGGCGACCGTCAATTCGCCCCCGCACTGGACATACATCGCCGCATTGTTGTTCATGAAGTCGCCGCCGACATCGACTGTCGCAGCGTCATTCGTGAATGTACCACCGTTGATCGTCAGGTGACGCTTCGTCTGCAGACCCGAAAGTTCTCCCGACAGGGTGAACGAGCCTGCCTGATGCGTGAAGTCGCCAGCACCATCGCCGCCAAGCAAACCAACCGTGATGGTCGCGCCATTCGCCGCCAATGTCGTGCCGCGTTGCCAGAAGGAGCCGTTTGCGTGAATGGCGGCGCCATCGACGATGACTGTCGAAGAGCCTCCGTTCATGATCTCCAGACGTGGGACCTTGACAACCACACCGGGATCGAAGCGGAAGGTACTCGTCAGTGCGGACTGTGCGAGCCGAAGCGTATAGACGTCCGCGCTGTCAGGCTCCGGCCCCACCCCTTCGGGATCAAATGCGTCGAATGTGCCGCGTGTGAACGCAACCGTCGTCGCAAACTCCACGTCTGCCACCTGTCGGAACGCGAAATCCTTCAGCCTGACCGCCGCCACGGAGCTTGCGCCGTCGTTGCCGCGTGTCAGCGACATCACCGTGTAGTCAGCCTGCGGGAACGCTCGGTCGGCGGGCACGTACGTCTGCCAGAGCAGACGTGCGGACGTTGGCTCAGCAGTCGATGGGATGAGAAGTGAAAAGCTTCTCGTGTCGAAAGAAAGTACACTGCCCGTCGTGTCGACGGCGGTATGCCCAGTCTTGAAGTAAAGGGCGTCAAAGACTGTTGACTGGTCTTTCGACAGGAAGAACCGCTTGTCTGCGCAGTAGGCCGCCAGCTGTAGGCTATCGCCGTCGCCCGGAATCTTCCGCCAATCCCATTGCAGGGGCTCGTAGAGATCTGTCTCGCTGTCTTTCCACTTATCCTCCGTGCCAGGATTCTGTTGCTGAAACGGCGTTGCGGCGGACATCCCCAGTGTACCGCACAAGGCGAAAATCGTGATCAGATGTTTGTTGTGGTCGTTCACTTGATACCCCCCTTCGTGTTCAGTTCATTGTACTTCTCGACCATGGGACCGAGGTTCTCGGTAAGAACATAGTCGATGTCCAAATCCCGGAAGATGTGTGCGAGGTTCGATGGATCGTTGCAGATCGCTTCGCAGGTGCAAAGATTGACTTTGACCCCGTGGGCATGCGCCAGATCGGAGAACTTGCGTGGCCACGGCTGGCGAAGCTGTAGGTACTGGCAACCGTTCTCGATAGTCGTGCGCAGGTACTCGGCATTCTGCTCGTCCGTCCACGGCCGATAGTAATCGACACCATCGGGACGAGTCATGTTGCAGGTCTTGACTTCCGGCACGGCGGTGCGGGCAAGCTTGATCTCCGACAGTGTCGCGGAGATGTAACATTGGTCAAGTCGACCAAGTTCCTTGACGCGACGGGCAACATCACGCGCAATGCCAGGATCCCACTCCGGACCGTAGCAGTGGATGTTGATAAGCATATTTTCGCGCGGCAACACGGCCAATGCCTCTTCCAGCGTCGCGATCTTCATGTCATGATAATCCTTGCCGCGCCAGACGATGTGACCCGAACGGATGTAGTCGAACGGCTTCTCCCAGACATAGCCCTTGAGGTTTGTCTTCTTTTCCAGTTCATGATCATGCAAAATCATGAATTCGCCCGTCTTGCAGCGTTGGACATCGAACTCGACGAAATGGCAACCTTTTTCGACCGCCGCCTTGAGCGCCTCTGCAGTATCGTCCGGCCAGTTGGCATAATCCCCCTGATGCCCGCCGATTCCGCGTGACGGAAGAACGGGGATCGTCTCGACAATGAAGATGGCTCCACGCCTCAGCGTGACGGCATAGACACCCTCTCCGACCTTTCGGAAGGCCGGGCCGACCAAAACCTCGCCCGGCAGGCGTCCGCGCGGAAGGCGGAAACGCTTCTCTCCATCTGACTGGGCAACGAAATAGAACAGGCCAGACCCGTAGCCGGAAAGCTCATTCGTCTCCATCAATGGCTGCAGGTTCGCTTCGCGCAAAAGATTTCGGAGCAGCTCAGGCGTGACACCACCGGGATGGGACGTGTAGACCTCCGTGAAGTCCACATGACGCCGCACAGCCAACGCCGGGATCTGCGTCCCGCGAAATGTCGCCAGCGTCTTCCACCCGGCCTTCGGACTTGGCACGCACAATTGCGGATGGCTAAACCCCCAGACGGAATAGGTCGACATGAGCGTGCCGCGCACGTCCCGCATCAGTGGATCGTCGCAGCTCCCATCCGCAAAGCCAAAGCCCGCCAGGCCCTTTGGCGCCAACTCAAGCCCCATCGCCCGCTCGATATTCTCACCGCCCGCCGCAAAGAGGCCTGGGCGATAGCTCCAGACAATCACGCGGCCATCGCGCGCAAACCGATTTCGAAGCGTCTCGAATTGCTTTGGCGTCACGGTCGTCAGATCTGAGAAGTAAACGACTTTGGGCAGATCTGCCGCCTCGTCAGCCAGCAGGTCATCGACCAGATAGGCGTTCCACGGAGCGCCAGTACGCGCAAGCGCATCCTTTGGGTGCTCCCGCAGATGATAGGGCAGAAGACGGTCGCGAGCTAGAGACTGGAAGTCCCAGTAGCGTTCGCCGCAGACGAAGGCGATGCTTTCGTCCGCACGCCGCACGGGCTTGCTCCGGGCGGCAACCGCGTTTACGACGCGCCAAGTCTCCTGCGCGGCCGACGTCGCGTACATTCCGCCGTCCATGTCGTAGGCATGATACGTGCCACCGTGCGTGAC
>CAVJWR010000017.1:12292-20562 GCA_963653155.1 Limosilactobacillus gorillae | reverse complement strand
ATCCAGCTCTGAGACAAACAGCTTGCCGTGTCGCACCAACGAGCCGTCGAATACCGCCGAAAGCACAGGATCGGTATGTTCGCGAACGTAATCGGGCACGACCGCGAAGAAGTCCCAGTCGGGAGACTCAATCAGCCGGCTGCTGTAGGACGGGCAGATCAGTGGAAAGCCAGCCATGCCGCTGTTGGGCGAATAGCTGCCGACGAGCATCCGTCCCTTCGAACCACGCTTGACGCCCTGCGCAATCGTCAACTTCATCTGCGTCGTTGCACGCGCAAGGAATTCGCGGTAATCGCTCATCGGTGTCGGGGAGTGCTCGGAGAAATGGCATGTGTCCTCCGCGAAAAACGCTGACGTTGCAGGGATATCTGTCTCGTCCGTCTTGGCGTATTTGCCCTTGCAGTATTCCGAAAAGCGTCTACGAGCCACGTCAGACCTGTCTGCGGCTTGCGTGCTGCCGAACGCATCGAGCCACTGCGTGTCTGCACCGGCATTGAGATAGGCTCCTATGACCGCCTTGCCTTCCGGCCAAGTCTCCAGTTCGGAAAAGACCTTCTCCATTACGGAGGCGACATCGCCTGCAAACTTCTCCGACGCATAGGAAAACGCCGGAAACTCGTCTTTCCGCCAATTGTATTCCAGTCGATCACGGTACTCGGACACCTGATACACGCCCCTGACGATGCCAAACTGCCCCTTGTCGTTGCGCAGTATCTCCGTTGGGTTCGCCTCGCCCCAGCCGACATGCGGCTGGATGATGAAGACAAGCATGAACAGGCCATCCGGAAACCGACGAAGGTTTTCCCTCAATTCTTGCCGCACCTTCTCGGTATCGACAGAGCCGTCGGAGCGCCATATCCCCGTCGCCGATCGTGCAAACGCACGGTCAGACGGCGCCAGATTAACGCCAACGGTGAAGATGTTGAACCCCTTCTTCGACATCGCCGTCACCGACGGATGCCGGTTCGGCACGGCAAAGGCCGCCGTCTTGTAAATGCGCGGCACAATGCGCCGCCCGTTGACGTAGAGATCGGTTCGATCACCTTCGCGAACAAGCCGGGGCACGCATTTCTCCCGCTTTGCGAGGGCGGCATCAAGCGCAGCATCCGACAGGATATCCTGTGGATTCTCCTTGATTTCCGGGAAACCGTCCTTTTGCGGCGGCAGGGGCGAATCAAGCCGCATCGCCCGGCAGTCTATCTCGGATATCTCGACAGGATCGCCCTCCCGTTCTACCGAGAGCGTGACTCTCCGCGCAGCATTGGGCAACTCGATCTTGTCGATCGAAACGGCATAGTTCGCCGGGATGCCGGCATCGCCGCCATCAGCCACTCGCGCATAGACGCGCCAGCGCTGCACTGCCATGTCAGCCGGGCCGAATGTACGTTGCTGGATCTGTCCGACCGCAGCCCGCCAGACGATGGCGCCCGTCGCATCGTATGCCGTGACAAGCGGATGGACGTAGGCGAACGACGGCATTCGGATTTCACGCCATGACCAGTCGAACTGCCACTCTTCGCCCGGCCTGACGGCAACCGTGCGCGATTCCGCGCCTGGCTTGTCGGTTTTCACATTCATCGTATGCATCGCCCCTACAAGCGGCAATGCGGCAAACATCGAACATAAACCTGTCATGAGCATAACAATCATTCCCCTCCCTTATGTGCGCAAGTGTAGCAACATCGAAAATGCGTGTAAACCCCCATGTTCATGGGGTATCGTCTTCAGGGAGTCTTTTTGGTAAAATGCGCCCCGTGACAACAATTCTCGCCGCACTTATGCTTTCCACCAGCGCCCTCACCAACGCCCATGACATCGCGTTGGCCATGCGTAGGCACGAAACGAACCTCACATTCGATCTCAAGGGGAAGATCGTAGCCAACTGGTCTGGATATCCATACATCGCCATCGAAGACGAAACCGGTGCCGTTGTGCTGAGCCGTGAAGCCGGACGCCCCTACCCAGATGTGTGGGCTGGCGATGCAATCCTCGCACACGGAATAGTCACAGAGCGAGAACGCATGTTCGCGTCAGCTCGTTGCCTGTCGATCAAGTTGATCGACCACGGGCAGCCACCTTCACCGGCTTCAGTCTCGTTTGCCGAATTCAACGACGGCAAATGGGATTCGCGGCTCATTCGGCTTCGCGGATACGTAAGGGACGTATTTACCGATGAACTTGATGCCGCCTGGACATACCTTGTGCTCTTTGACGGAAACGACATCGCTTATGCGGCATTCCGCCCAAGTACATCGAATCGACTGGATCTGCAAGGACTAAAGAACTGCGAAGTAATCATGACGGGCCTCTGCAATCCAGACGAGGGCGGAGCCCGTCATCATGCAGGGCGAATGCTTATCGCCAAAGACGAGACCTCCATCACGATTATCGCCCAGCCGAGTTGGATTACGCCGGCAAAACTGTTGGTGGCCATCGCCATCCTGTCTACGCTTCTGTTGACAGTCCTTGTCTGGAATGCCTCCCTCCGCATCTTCGCCGAACGCCGCACTCACGAACTTCTGCGGGAAAAGATCGCGCACGTCTCAGCGGAACTTCGCACTGACGAGCGGATGCGCCTCGCCACCGAACTGCACGACTCCATAGCACAAAGCCTGACCGGGGTGTCGTTCCAGATAAATGCCGCCAGACGGCTCAAGGACTCCGACCCTGCCAGCATGGTGCGATTTCTCGATCTCGCGTCAAGGAGCCTTCTCTCTTGCCGGGCCGAACTTAGGAACTGCCTATGGGATCTCCGCAGCCAGGCTCTCGACGAACCGTCCATGGAGAAAGCGATCAGGCAAACACTACTACCGTACCTCGACGGTGCGAAGGTGAACATATCCTTCGATGTGCCACGCAGCCGACTCTCCGACAACACCATGCACACCCTCCTGCTCATTGTTCGTGAACTCGCCTCCAACGCGACCACGCACGGACACGCCAGGCACATATGGATATCGGGAGCCATCAACGAAAATGCGCTGTTGCTTTCCGTACGTGACGACGGTTGCGGCTTCGTGCCAGACAAGGCACCAGGCGCAGAGCAAGGGCACTTCGGCCTACAAGGCATCAGAGAGCGCATTAGGAAACTCGCCGGCAGCATCAAAATCGCCAGCTCTCCTGGAAACGGATGCATGGTTTCCATCACACTATTCAAAATAATCACATGAGAAAAACCAAAATACTAATAGCCGACGACCATTCCATCGTGCGCCTTGGCCTACACGCCCTTCTATCGACCGAAAACGACTTTGAGGTGATTGGTGAAGCCGATGATGGCGAGATCGCAGTCCAAATGGCAATTTGCCACAGACCAGACATCGTCATCATGGATCTCATGATGCCAGAACTCGACGGCGCAAAGGCGACAGAGCGGATCCGACGCATGGCTCCCGAAGTCAAAATCCTCATCTTGACGACATTCACATATTCCGACATGATCCACCAGGCGTTGAAATCAGGGGCTGCGGGCGCACTGCTCAAAAGCTCAACGGATGCCGACCTTATCACCGCAATCAGGTCAATCGTCCGTGGACATGCCTTCGTTTCAAGCGAAGTCCGCCGACTTCTTGCCAAAGACCCACCAGGACCGACATTCACGGAACGACAACGAACAATTCTCGCACAGGTGACGCAAGGACATACCAACCGAGAGATAGCGAACATGCTTGGCATAAGGGAAGACAGTGTCGGGGAGCATCTATCGGCGATCTTCTCCAAACTCGGCGCATCTAACCGCGCCGAAGCCATAGCAATCGCCCTCAAGAAGCATCTGCTGAAGATCTGATATCGCAATTCCAAGAAAAGCAATAGCGCAGTTACGTCTCATTAAGCAAATGGCAGATGTCATTTCGCATTGCCCGAATGCCATAAAAACAAAAAGGGCATCCAAGCCAGTTGGCCGGATGCCCTTTCGCTTATTGCGGAGCTATTGCCCGCCTATGGCTTACGCCTTGGCAGCCGCGTCAATGATGCCCGCGAAATCTGCGGCCTTGAGGGCCGCGCCCCCGATGAGTCCGCCATCGATGTCCTTCTTCGCAAGCAGCTCGGCGGCATTGCCGGGCTTCATTGAGCCACCGTACTGGATGCGCACGGTCTCGGCGGTCTCGGCACCGACGAGCTTGGCGAGGGTTGCGCGGATGAGGGCATGCACTTCCTGAGCCTGATCAGGAGTTGCCGTCTTACCCGTGCCGATGGCCCACACAGGCTCATACGCGATCACGAGCTTTGCGCAGTCCGCCGCCGTCACATCCTTGAGGCCAACGTTCATCTGGCGCTCGATCACCTCGTTGAGCTTGCCCGCCTCGCGCTCCTCAAGCGTCTCGCCTACGCAGACAATCGCCGTAAGGCCTGCGGCAATCGCGGCACGCGCACGGAGATTTACGGTCTCATCCGTCTCGCCAAAGTACTGGCGGCGCTCGCTGTGCCCGATGATGACATACTTCGCGCCGGCGTCAAGGAGCATGCCAGTCGAAATCTCGCCAGTATATGCGCCAGACTCCTTCCAATGGCAATTCTCCGCGCCGATCTCAACCTGTGTGCCAGCCGCAGCGGCGACTGCCGCCGGAACATCGATCGCGGGCGTACAGCACACGATGTCAACCTTGCCAGCAAAATCCTTGGTCGCCTCCGCGACGCCCTTGACGAGAGCGGCTGTCTCAGACGGCTTGACGTTCATCTTCCAGTTTCCGGCAATAATTTTCTTGCGCATTTCTGTATAACCTTTCAGTAATCATCACTGGAGCCGGCAGAGGGATTCGAACCCCCGACCAGCGGTTTACAAAACCGCTGCGCTACCACTACGCTATACCGGCCTAAGAAAAATTGCGTGAAGTATAGCACATCTGAACCAATTCCGCAAATCACCACCCCCTATGCTGAAAACTATCTCACGATAGCCTACAAGGCGACATGTGCTATCGAATCTCAAACGATTCCGGCGAATCCGTGAGGACGAGACCGTCAAAGTAGAGCGGTGCCCATCCTTTCGTCCTCGCTCCGATTGCGACCGTGTGACGCCCCGGCTCAAGGTCAAAGGACATGATGGAATTGCCCCAACGGTTTCCGGGCGCAAGAATCGTCCATCCCATCCAGGACTTTGCCCCGTGTTCCGAATCGCGTAGTGGCGCACCATCCACCGATACGGACAATGTCGCCTTCCCGCCCTCTGCCCAAAGGTCTTCCGTTGGAGGCGTGGATGCCCCGTGGATGTGGAGATAGTATCGTCCACGCCGCTTGACCTCAAAGGCATACGTCAATGGTTCGGAATCCTCGCCATCTTTAGATTTAGAGGACTTGCCGCTCCTAAGTAAAATCGCCTTGCCGCCCTGTCCTCGCGGATCGTTCACGACATTCGGCTTGCCAGAAACCGGCTTGAATGCGTCGATGTACTGGGCGAATTCCCCCTTCTTCTCCGCCCGAAACGGCGGCGCGAAGTCCGTCGCCGCATAGACGGAACAGACACGCGAAAGCCCATTCATGTCACGAACGAGGAACGCACCGCGATAGAAATGCCTGTCGTTCATCCGTTCAGGCTTGAAGGTCAACGTGAAGTCCACAGTTTCACCAGGACCGATCGAACCTGTCGCGGGATCCACGTCAAACCAGTCCGCATCGTCATTCTTTCTTACCGCAAATTTAACGCGCTCCCCATCCTTTGCTCCAGTCCAACGGGCCTTGAACGCCACGTTCGCCGGATTGGCCACGCCCTTTCTTACCTCCACGCCGTCGATGCGAGCCACGTCCAGAAGGAACGGCAATGGACGCACCGGGTATTCGACACGCGGCGCACTTCGCTGTGCCGCCGGATTGTCCCGGTTGTTCTCGACGATTCCACGCGGCGCGATGAAGGAGGCCTGTGGACGAATCCCCTGCCCGTTGAAGACGTTGTCGAAGATGTAGGCCACAGGGCTGCGTCCGTAGATGTCAAATCCCCATGTCTTGATCTGCTGGCCCGCACTGCCAAATTCGTCGCAAAGTCCTGCGAACTCGTTGTCGAACACATAAACCGGCGAAACCATGCAGCCTTGGATCGACACACCGCAGTATGCACTCTCGAACCGATTGCGGAAACACCGCACGTTGCACTGTCCGCCATCCAGTTCGATATCGTCGTCGTTGCAGAAGATGAGGAAGTTCCCGTCAATATCCGCATCGCAGTTGAACCCGCCGTTCTCCCAGAAGTTAGCCTCACCCTCCACCGCATCGTTGAAGCGATGCAGGTCACTGCCGACCATGTCGTTCCAGCGGAGAACGGTCGAGTGGTCAGGACGGCACATCATGATCGCCTCGTTCCCGGCGGGATGGGAATACTGCCAGCTATTAGACTTTCCGTATGCGTCATGGAAGTAGCAGCGTTCAACCGTCGTGCATTTCGCGCCTCGTCCGATCATCAGGGCCGCATCGAAATTGACGAGCTTCCCGTCGGCGACCGGCTGCCCGCGACGCGTGAAGTCAGCCTCGCCGCCAAAGCCCCATCCGGTGAATTCGCAGTTCCGCACACGCACGTGCTCAGAATTGACGATGCGAAGTGGCTCGCATCCCTGTCCGCCGCCACCGGCGAAATGTATGCCCTCGATCAGCACATAAGAAGCATCCTTCACATCGATAAAACTTCCCTTGCGATCACGCCTCAGGACAACGCCCGGCTTCGCCGTGTAGCGTATCCAACCATTCTCCGTCCCCTTGTCTGCGATGGTGAGCGGAAATTTGGTCGTCTCATCCAAGACCACCGTTCGGGCGACCGGCACATCCGTCCGCCATGTGCGAAAGGTCGTCACCGCTTGTCCGACCTTCAGTTCGTAAGCCGTGCCCTCATCGAGTCCCATGATCGATCCGCGATATTCCTCGGCATCGTCGAAATACGGTGGCGCATGCCTTGCCGTACACCATGTCTGGTCGCCAACCTTGCGGTAGAGGGCAGTCCGCTCACCCTCACCCGGCGCAGCGCCCAGACGAAATCCGACAGATGTGTATGTCGGCCTCACCACGAATTCGCCACGGGCGACCGGTCCCATCATCGCGATCCTCTGCTCGATGCGCTGGCGCCTATCCCAACGCCTACGCGGCACTTTCGCAGGCTTGCCCGATACGTAATGTTTGGCGAAACGAAATCCTTGCCGCCTCGCTTCTGTGACAAAACGCCCCGCTATGCGGCGAGCCTCGGCAAGCGGAACGTCCGTCACAGTCTCCGTCTTGCCGATACCGGCCAACGCGCGGACATCGACAAACGCGACCTTCTCCCCGGCGGCCACGGTTTTCGCGATTCCCGAATCACGGGCACCGAGCGTATTCGCAAGTACCACCTCGCCGCCTTTCGATTTCGCGTCCCTCACCAGACGGCGGAGCGCATCCGCCGTCTTCGCCTCCAACGCGATAAGCACACAGTCGCCCGGACGGATCTCCTTCAGGAACTCACGCGCCCGGTCACTGGCAACGAACGTCTCGACCGTCTGCCCCTTTGCCGAATAGTTGAGGATGTGGATGTCCCAATCGGTGTAGTAGTCGTCAGTCTCGTCAATCCAACTACCCAATGCGGATTCCGCACGCATCCCCTCGTAGCGGAGCGGACGCATCGCGCCGTCGCCAACGACAACGAACGAATCATGCCCCTTCGCGGCCTCGGCGACACCTGCCGCAAGAATCCCAATAAGCGCAATCAACGTTTTCATTTTGCCATTCCCCTCTACTTGACATGAAACGGATCTGAATTGAGACCGAAGAACATATTGCGCATTTCCAGTTCGGCCTCGATGCCAGCGCCCGGCAAGATCAGCACGGCACCAAGCGATGTCCGACCGGCCTTCCAGGGCTGGTAGATCGTGAACGTCTTTGTCGCTGGGAAATCGAGCGTCTTGATCATGTGTCCAGACGCCGAATGCTGGATGTCGCGACGATCGACCGTTGACCATTTCCAGCGACCAAGCTCGCCCTCCCGACCAAAGAACACCATGCCGCGATAGTCGTAGGATTCATTTGTGCTCTGCCAAGCGCGCCATTCGACCTTCGGATCATTCAGGTCCTTGAAGCGGTAGGTGCCTGTGTCACCTCGGCTCTCGGTACGCGCCAGCGTCCAGACCTGATATGGTCCTTCCGGAATCTCGTCAAACGTGAACACGTGTTTCATTGCATCTGGATTCTTCGGCAACAGAAGCCGCACGTTCGGCGCAATGATGATGGTTAGAGTCTTTACCGCATCGCCGTCAACGATGTCAACCGCCGCGAACGCCGGGAACTCCTCAGGCTTCTCGGGATTGTCCGTGCCGTGCTTG
>CAVJWR010000017.1:10130-12228 GCA_963653155.1 Limosilactobacillus gorillae | reverse complement strand
GGCTTCTCGGGATTGTCCGGGCCGTGCTTGATTGCCGGACGCTTCTGCGGCGCGTATGAGAGACGCAGAAGCCCGTCCGCCAGTGTCGCATCAATGCGCCCATGGGTCTTTGCCATCGCCTTAGATGAAATGCCAGACACCTTGAGAGCCAGCCCCTTTGCCGGATCCATCGCGGCAAGCTCACGCTCGAAACCGGGAATCGCACCCTGATGCGCCGTGTCGTCTATCACGATTTCCTTTGCTGGTTCGCGCCAGCCGAATGTGACCTTCGCCTTTGCCGCCGATTCGCTCTTGAACGTGAAGACGTTCTTGCCGCCCTTCACCCAGCCAGGATAGACACGGGGATTGACTTCACCCTCCGTTTTCGCCACAAAACGCACAACCTGCTCAAGCGGCGCACACACTTTGACGAGATAGCGGTAGCGGGCTTTCACCATGTACTCAAGACGGGCGACACCTTTCTTGTCCTTCGGGATGCGCCGGAACGTCTTGCCGCCGTCCGTCGAGAGTTCAAGATCCACCGCGTGTCCATTCGCAAGGAACGCCGCGTATTCGCCGAATACAACCGGATACGGAGAATAGACCTTGTAGACGAAGCCATCTTCGCTTTTGGCGAACGCAGGGCTCTTGGCATTCGGCTTGCCGTCGAACGTGATGAATGCCGACGAATAGTGCGGGAACACGCGATCCTTGCGTATAAGCCACTCCGTCGAGTCATCCGCCCCGGCGACCTTCGCGTAGTCAAAAGTGCCCGGCAACAGATTCGGCCATGAGTACGTGCCTTTGCGCGCACGTGTCTGGAGATTGTTCATCTGCGCGTTGTTCGCATAGTAGACGCGCATCCGCTCGCCCGGATTCAGCACCGCGCCGAACTTCTCCTGATAGTTCGGATTGCGCACCCAGTTGCCACGCGTCGAACGGCGGATGAAGTGGTCAACGCTATCGCCTACGCGGGGGAAGATGCCGGGCTGGTCTCCGGCCTCCTTGAGATACGAAACGGTCTCGTTGTCCGCCGCAGGGAAATACAACTTCGCCGAGAGATCGTAGATGTGGTTTTTGCCGTCGTAGAAGGCCTGTTGGAACTCATGCCCATAGCCTCCCGTCTGCCCGGCGGGGCATCCCGCGACCGTCGCCAGCATGTTGGCGGTCATGTTGTTCAATGGCCCGCACTCGAAGCCGCAGTAGCTGTTGAGCATGATCATCGCCTCATAACAGGCGGAATGCGGTACATCCGAACCGGCGGTGAAACTCGCCTGATGGTTCATGAAGTAGTCGCTCGCCCGCATCACGAACTGGAAGACCCCTTCCGCACGTTCGCGATCACTCGTCGCCGCAACGCAGAGCGTGTCGGCAAGGTCGCCAAACGAACGCGGGTCCAGACACCCGGCACGCACCGCAATGGGATAGTCAAGCGTTTCGGTATCCGACAGGTTCGCATACTCAACGTAATCGGGATACGCCCGTTCCGCCGCGTCAAACGAGACCTTTTCGCCGCTTTTCACTGTCCGCGTCAGTGTCTTCGCCACACGCGCCTCGCGATACTCGGCATCGGTCGGCATTACGGGATAGTTGTCATGGTCGAGCGTCTTGTACGGATCAACCGATGGCGACAACGTTTTCGGATAATACTGGATCGTCCGTCCATCTGCAAGCTTCAGCTCGTGATCCACGCGATCTGAAAGGCTGCGCACGGAACACGGCAAAAAGCCAAAGCCACCGCCCGTCACGCCGTCGAAGGTACGGTCGAACGTGAAGAGTGCGCGAGTGTCGGCATCAAGCGCGAAATTTCGCGCAGGAGTGAAATCTGCCGTATAACGCCGTCCGGAGGAAATGCGCAGGTTGTCGCCCTCCCCCTCGAAGAAAACGCCGCCCGGCGCCGCAACGGGATTGCCACCGGCCACCCGTGCCCATTCAAAGGACGCGCCAAAGTTAAATTCCATCGGCACCGCGCGATCGTTGGGATTCTTGATCGACTTGTCGGCAAGATCCATGACCTCGAAACCTTTCAGCGGCATTTCGCCAATCTTGCGTCCCGAAAGATAGACCATCGCCGCATCACCTGGATTCCAGACGACCGCCAGATGGCTCCAAACACCAT